>JAYEFS010000139.1:0-4028 GCA_034658695.1 Methanobacteriota archaeon
CGAGACTCAGATATGGTATCTGATTGATGCTACAACCTATGGCGCGGTGAACAGAGCCCGTGCACAATTCTTGGGGGTTGCGATGGACGATCTGGAAGACAGGAATCTACGTGACCTGCTCGGAAAAGAAGAATCGGATATCTGCATCGCCGAAAACATTGAGGTATTTGAAACCGGAAAACAGACTCGTACCGAGGCGCGGATAAGAAACAGCAGTGGAGACTCCCGCCTTCTCGTAATCACAAGGACGCCGAAACTGGATAGCTGCGGAGATGTCGAGTACGTGATATGCGCAGCAGAGGACATAACCGAGCGCAGAGCCGCTGAGGGGCGCATCAAGCACTTGAACAGCGTCCTCAAAGCCATAAGGAACGTCAATCAGTTAATCGTGGTCGAGAAAAACAGAGATCAGCTCCTCCAGAGAACCTGCGATGCCCTGGTGGACGCACGTGGCTACGATTCCGTGTGGCTCGGATTCCTGCGGGGTGATGGGGGGTTTGCAACGGTCAGGGGTTCCGGATCTGTGGAAGGGGTCTCGCGCTTCTGTGAGCGCGTGATTGATGGCGATTGCCCTCCATTCATCAGGGATGCGCTCGGCATGGAGGATATGCTTATGAGCGTGGACATATCTGAAGAGTATGCAGATCGCAACTTTTGGGGCATGCATGCCGGCAAAAAGGTCGTAATCACCCGTGTCGAGCATGCTGGCAGGTTATTCGGTCTGCTCGTCGTATTGCTTGCAGCAGATACCGATGCTGGCGAGGAGGAGCGAGGACTCTTCACAGAGGTTGCGTCTGATATAGCGTTTGCGCTCCACGGCATAGATATGGATGATGAACGCATAGTTTCGGAGAAAGCGCTATCCGGGAGCGAGAAGATGCTTTCACAGATTCTTGAGGGAAGTCCGGTTCCGACATTTGTAATTGACAATATGCATACGGTCACGCACTGGAACAGGGCTTGCGAGACCTTGACCGGTCTTGCCGCTTGCGAGATAGTCGGAACTGCGAGACCGTGGTCGGCTTTCTACGCAGAAGAGAGGCAGGTTATGGCAGATATCGTTGTGGAGGACATACCAGAGGAGGAGCTTGAGGCGAAACTGGCAAGGTACGACTATGAGCATCAGGGATCGAATCTCGTGGAAGGGGGCTATGGAACTGAAGGGTTCTTTCCGAATCTGGGCGAGGGTGGGAAATGGCTCTTTATAACTGCGGCACCACTCCGGGACAATCGAGGGAGAATCACCGGCGCGATTGAGACGTTGCAGGACGTAACTGAGAGAAAACTGGCGGAAGATCGGATAATAAAGTCCCTGCGAGAGAAAGAGGTCTTGTTGCGGGAGATACATCATCGCGTGAAGAACAATCTTCAGGTAATATCAAGTCTGCTCAGTATGCAGGCACGGGCTACCAGAGACCCCGGCGCAGTCGAGGCACTCTCGGAATCTCGGGACCGGGTAAACGCCATGGCACTCATCCATGCTCAATTGTATGAAAGTAGAAAATTATCAGAAATAAATATAAAAAAGTTTGTAAACGACCTGTTGATTCAGTTGTTCCGGAGCTACCCGGTCAGCGGTAGGGGGATTACACAGACGATCCACATAGATGAGCATCCGTTCCCGATATCGGTTGCAATGCCCGTCGGATTGATCATCAATGAGCTGCTCTCAAACGCGCTGGAACATGCCTTTGACGGGAGAAGAGGGGGGACAATCGAGATTACCCTCACTATATCGGACAGGGGGGAGGGCAGGCTGATTGTGAGTGATGATGGTGTCGGGCTGCCCGATGGATTCGATATCAACGCAACCGGAACACTTGGCATGCGTCTGGTGAGAATTCTAGTGGAGGATCAGTTACGGGGGCGCTTACTGGTGAGTGGTTGCGAGGGGACGACATTTAATATAGAATTCGACATAGATAATGAGGCGGGGGGAGCTAGACGTGAATAGACCAAGGATATTGATCGTTGAAGATGAAGCCATCGTAGCCGAAGACCTTGAGATGGCGATCACCGATATCGGGTACGAGGTTGTGGGACGCGCTTCCCGTGCGGATGATGCTGTGAATATGGCGCTCGAACTGAAGCCCGATCTGATATTGATGGATATCGTCCTGAGGGGGGAGAAAAACGGCATAGAGGCTTCCCGTGAAATAAAAGAGAAAACTACAATCCCGGTCCTATTTTTGACTGCGTATTCTAATCTTGAGTTAATCGATGCAGCCAAAAGCACTGAGCCATACGCATACATTGTCAAGCCGTTCAGGGAGCGACAACTTCTCGCATCAATCGAGATGGCTCTGTACAAGAGCAAAATGGAAGCGAGATTGAGGGAGAGCGAGGAGTGGCTTGCAACAACCCTACGGAGTATCGGTGATGCCGTGATTGCTACTGATAGAGATGGTTACGTTACGTTTGTGAATCCCGTTGCCGAAAAACTGACTGCATGGACACAGGAGGACGCCATTGGAAAGCCACTTGGGGACATCTTCGATATCAGAAACGCGGGGACTGGTGATCCGGTCGAAAGTCCTGTATCAAAGGTTTTGCGAGATGGCATAATCGTCGGGCTGGCGAACCACACAATCCTTGTTGCGAGAGACGGAACGAGACTGCCCATTGATGACAGCGGTGCACCAATTAGAGACGAGGGTGGTGCGATCATAGGCGTCGTTCTGGTCTTTCGTGACGTCACCGACCGCAGACAGATGGAGGATGCGCTGCGGGCGAGCGAGGGGCGGCACCGAGCGCTCTTTGAGACGGCTAAGGACGCTATATTCCTGAGCGACGAGACCGGAAGGTTCGTGGATGTGAATCAGGCGGCTTGCGAATCGCTCGGCTACGCGAGAGAAGAGTTGCTGGAACTGAGTATCGCTGATATTGGCGCCGAATCCACTGGATACGAGGAGTTTCTGAAGGTTCGAAATGGGGCGGCGCATGAAGCGATGTTTGAGGTGAACCAGCGTAGACGGGACGGGGCACTTCTGCCTGTGGAGGTTACTGGCAGTTTCTTTGAAAGTGGCGGAAGAAAGCTATCTCTGGCGATTGCCCGTGACATAACCGAGCGCAAACACGCTGATTCGGAACGAGAACGCCTCTTAAAAGAGCTTGAAGCAAAGAACGCAGAGATGGAACGATTTACTTACACGGTCTCTCACGACCTGAGATCGCCGCTCACAACGATTACGGGTTTTTCCGAGATGCTCAGGAAACATATAGTGGATAATAATACGGAGATGATGAAGAGCGATCTGGAATATATAGAGCGGGCGGCAGCGAAGATGGATCACCTGTTAACCGACACTCTGGAGCTATCCCGGATCGGTCGTGTGGTAAACCCGCCCGAAGATGTGCCGTTTGGCGAGATCGTCGAGGAGGTACTGGACGATGAATCGGTCAGCATAAAATCGAAGAACTTGGAGGTCTCTGTTGCCGATGACTTCCCTGTGGTTCATGTGGACTGGATGAGAATCGAGGAGGTTTTGACGAACTTAATTGAGAACAGCATGAATTACATGGGTGACGAGGCGCATCCGAGAATCGAGATCGGCAATCGTTGCGACGACGGTGAGACCGTCTTCTTTGTTACGGATAACGGGATCGGGATAGACGAGAGCCAGCATGAGAAGGTCTTCAGGCTGTTTCACAAGGTGGATACCAGAAGCAAGGGGACTGGTGCGGGTCTCGCAATCGTGGAACGTATAATCGAGGTGCACGGGGGCCGCGTCTGGGTGGAGTCTGAGAAAGGTAGCGGGTGCACGATCTGCTTTACGTTGCCTTCGCCGCAGGAGCCGGGTCAGGGTGCATAAAGTATGACCTATTTATATATAATTCGTCGATCTCGAATGGGAGATTCTTGTCCGTGGGTGCATGTTTAGCTGAGGTGGAAAAACCACGGGAGTGCCGGGATTACAGTGGTTTTTAATTCATTCGGGGTGGACTCGGGTTATGGCTGGGGTGATGAAAACTCTCCATATTCGGGTGAGTTCCACATCCCAAAACCTTGCCATTTTTGTTCCTTTTTG
>JAYEFS010000140.1:0-4021 GCA_034658695.1 Methanobacteriota archaeon
TGCACTCGACCCTACCCCTCGGCGATTCAACCCCTGCGACATCACCGTCCCCGATACCAAGCCCGGCTGCCGTCTCCGGGTTGATCTCGAGCAGATTCTCCGGAAACTGCTCATGGAGACCTGGAATGTTTCGCATCATCGAGTGGGTATACATCTCCAGTTTCACACCGGTCATCAACACCAGTGGATACTCTCTGGCTAAATCGGGTTGCGAGATGGGGCTCTCAGTAGGCTCCCTGTACACCGGCAGCGGATCACAGCCCAGTTCTTCCAATCGCTTTGAATAGATATCCACTTTCTTGGATGGCGTCAAGAAACCTCCTAAGAAGCTATCATATTTCCTGTACATCTCGGGATAGTCCCTAAATTTCGTTATTTTAAGTATACCCCGAACAATACCGCCAAAAAACCCGCTGAATTTCTTGTACATCAGGGGCGGAGTTGTGATAGTCATTCCTTCCGGATGCGCTCTTAACTTCGCACAGGTGACGCCGCGATCTGTACGCGTATTACTGAAAGCGGGCAAGTCCAATATGTAATGCAGCGCCCCCTCCCCCGATCTCAACACTTTCGACACAACCAACTTACGACTCCCTGCCCCGCCGCACACCTGCCAGTCCGGCAAGTACTGCAACGAAGATCGCTACCTTAAACGCAGTGTACCAGGATATCGACTCTGCTACCAGACCCTGTGAAACGGCTCCAGGGAAGAGGTCGGGAATTGTCCATGCCCAGAGCAGTTTCACCAGTAAGAGGGCGATCACGACGTATACTGCGATAAGCGCCAGAATGCCCGGGATTGTGATTAACCATGTTTTGTTCATCGGTTCAAGCCTCTTTTCTTATGTGTTCTGCTCGAGTGATACGTTCTGTTAGGCGATGTTGAATCATTCATCTAAAATACCAGAACTTCTTCTAATGGGTGCCTCGGCGTGTGTTCCTTCTCCGGTTCAGCATACCCCAACCGGAAAGTGTGTTGGGGAAACACATCCGGCTCTGGGATGAGTCCCCCTACCTCAGTCTTCAGTTCCGGAATTTCCAGAATTTGACTCATGGGATGCACACTGATTCCAGGTATAGTAGCAGCTAAAGAGACCCGTTCAAAAACCTGTCCGACTTTGACCTGTGACTCCCTATCGTTCACCTTCGAGCTGAGAACAGCCAGAACTGGTGCGCTCATCAGCACTTCAGAGTCCTTCTTGGCTTGCCTTCTGCCTATGTTCATGTATGTGACTGCCAGCTGCCCCATCTTTGCCAGAAGCCACGGAGCACCAAAGACACCCTGTCCAATCCAGTAGCCAAGCTCCTCGCGGTAAGCAGGATCGGAGAACTGAATTGCATCGCCACGAACGATCAACTCATCAACCTCCCGTTTGATCTCTGAATCGTCGGTGGTATGCAGCCAGATACCTTCTTCAACACAACAGTTCTGAAGGTTTTGCAGGTCGCTCTGTGGGATGGGACGTTCTTCGTAGACTTTTCGGTTGGTGTGCCGACCGGGAATTGCCTCGAATAATGCAGGCTCTCGAAAGGGTGATGGTTTGCCATGGAGCACGAATTTGACTATTGCAGCCAGTTCCTCTCTCTCGGATCTGGGAAAATAAGTTACCTGATGCCCATAACCAAAATGTTCGGCGGCAATCAGCAAGTTCTCAAGCGCGCAGCCTATGCTAATATGCAGTTCACGCTGGTCCGGGTCGGCTACCTTCAGCCATCTCGTCCTGTCTACGAAAACCTGAATTTCGTCTTCGCCAACCGAGAATTTCCAGGGTTGCGTGTTGTGACCGGAAGGGGCTAAGATCGAATACTTAAGCAAGAATTTCAGTTTCTCTGTTGGGCTCCCTAAACGAGGGAAATCTCGCTCAGTGACCTGCCAGGGTGTGACATTGGGTACATATTTCTCCATCTTTCCAAACCTCCTTTCATTTTTACGTTCGATTACGCCTAACGTCTTAAGTGTATCTGAAGTCCTGCCGCCGGGCTGGATCTGGGCGAAGCGCCGAAGGCACGACGCCGGATACGCTTTCAGTTGGGCGATGTTGAACACCTACCTCTTCAGAATGTAGCCGATTAACAATGGTGCGATGAACGTGGTTAACAATACAAGACTCCATACCCTCCCTTTGAGAATATTGTAATCTGCAAATAACCTGCTCCATGAATGACCTATGACATAGTGACCGAAGCCAAATTCAAACAAAATGGTCAATATCAGCCAGAACGCACCGATCAAAATCAGGTCCGTCCTGGTGTGGTCGATTTTCAAATTGCTGATGAATAGATACGTCACCGCTAAGATAACACAGATAAGAATGATTGTGCTGATGACGTGTCCCGCGTGTTCGCCGACCCCGGGTGTGATAAATGACTCTCTGAATACCCCGTTCAAGATACCCGCTACAACAAATATGAACCATATCCCAAGAGCATATAGAAATATTGTTTTCATTTTCCATCTCCTTTCAATTTTAACCGTTTTTCATCTTATCGTAAAGATTTTTCAAGTGTGTTCAATTTCGCCTAACGTTTGCGGCTATGCGAAGTTGCCCGAAGCGAAGCGTAGGGCAATTTTGGAGAGGGCGGTGCTCCGCCCGAACCGCATAGCCGCTGGTGTAGGTCTGTTTGCCCGATTCTTCATTTTCTTGTGCGCGCTTCTTTTATTCTTCTTTTATTCGGTTACTATTAATTATTGTAAGAAAGACACATTACCATTACAGATGATGTAGATTTATTTAAATGTAGGCATACTTCTCTCCACCTTCTTTTAATATTTTTTTACTAATTGTTCGGAATCGTCCAGCACGCACAATCACTAAAGTTAAACTGCCTTCCCTCAACGGTTATTTCATAAGCCACGAGTAGAGGATATGACAATCTCTGCCAGACGCGCTTCCATTTCACGCATCACGGGCGTTGTGTCATCCACTATACCAATATCGGTGTTGATCTGGAAAGCAATGGCGATCCCATGGTCTGGGTAGTAGCGGAGGCTGGAACTATACCCCGGTATCCATCCGCCATGACCGTAAACCGGACCAAAGGGGCCTGTGCGATAAATCCCAACCCCTGCTCCATACTGGATGTCGGGCGTGTCTGGGCTAATCGGAACCGAATTTAGAAGCTCGTCCAGATAGGAGCCCGACATCGCATCCCCCCCGAAAAGCGCCGAGCCCCAAAGAGCGAGATCGCGTGAATTACTCAGCAGACCACCGCCAGTCCATTCGAGACCAGGATGCCACACCATCGCGCCATCTGCTGTGGTCGTTTTTCGGGGAAACTCGAAAGCGTTATCTGCCGCCATGTATCCAGCTGCGAGCCCCGGCAAAAAACGACGGTCAGACGGGGTCGTCAGCGTCAGACCAAGCGGTGTCAGGAACCGCTCCTCGATCTCATCATAGTAACTTCTTCCAGTGGCTTCTTCGATCACAAGCCCGATCAGGATGTACCCAGTGTCTGTGTAGGACCAGCCCTTGCCAGCCTCGAAAAGTGGTGGACGGTCCAGAACAAATTCGATCAGTGCTTCAGGTGGAAATGGATTGTCTTTCTCGGGCCATTTGCGAGAGACCTCGTTGGCAAAGCTGTCCAAATGCACATGATCCGGCAATCCCGAACTGTGGGTCAGAAGGTGGCGTAAAGTGATCGTGTCGTGATTAGGCAAACGGGTAAACCACTGCCGGTCCCCGAGCCATCGCGATACCGGGGCATCGAGATCCAGCACACCCTCTCGTGATAGCGCTACCGCTGTCGCTCCAACGAAGGTCTTGCCAAGACTGGCTGAAAGCATGCGCGATTGCACCGTCATTGGCGTGCCGGCTTCTATATCGGCGACCCCAGTTGCTGCAACACCGACTGTGCCGTCCTGTAATACATAGGCAGCTGTTGCTCCCGGGAAGCCATACTCCTTCTGAAAGGCATCAAGTGCTGATTGAAAATCTTTCTCCAGTTCAGAAGTCTCTACAGTACTCTGATTCAGCTGAGAGATTTTAAGTAGTGAAAAAAGCCCTGTCAGTATCAGCAGGAA
>JAYEFS010000141.1:0-4014 GCA_034658695.1 Methanobacteriota archaeon
ACGCAAAGTCGCAGAGACGCAAAGAAGAAGGAGTGTCGCCCACGATTACTACAACGTGAGGGTGGGCTACTGCTATCGACCACAGAAAACGTTAGAACCAGTAATTTTCTTTGCCATAATACAATCAACTCGGAAGAAATTAAAAAACCACATTTTGTGATGGTCGCCAGCATGCCAGACATTTGTGCAATTCATACTATTCATACCATTTGGGTTCTAATGCTGCTGATTTTAAACAAAATATATAACACAAATTTCACGAATGTGATGAATGCCACGAATTTGACTCTCACAGAGTTGTGGGGGGATTTATGAGCAGTTTCGGATCGGCTAATAATGAGGACAACACGATCGCCCGCAAAGCCACAGTCTCGATTCTCTTCGGGTTACTCGGCTTTGCAGTGAACTTCTACCCGATTGATTTCGTCTTTTATGGCTCTTATAAGATGAGCTTCCTGATCGGTCTCGTATTTCCCATGTTAATAACGCTTGCGTGGGGCTGGCGATACGGACTTCTCTCAGCGCTTGCCGGTGGCTGCCAGACGATGTGGATACTCTGGATGCCGGGAAGCGGCTACGGACCGTTCGTATCGGTGCCGCCGTTCACGCTCTGGATCGTCTGGCTCGGATGGTTCTCACGCACCAGTTATAACAGCAGATACGGAATCTATATCGGAGAGCTGATATTCCGCATCTTCAATACAGCCCTGCTCTACACCGCCTTCAGGTGGGTCTTCACACTGAACGTGCCTCCCGCAAACATGGTAATGCCGCTTGCGGTGGCACACTCGATCGTCTTCAAGGAGGTTGTGAACGGGCTATTCATCCTCTTTCTCGCACAGGCTATCCTCCAGTCAAACGCGGTCAGGCGATTCTTCAGACTGACGGATGGTGAGGCAGACCCGCGTCACGCATACATCTACACAAACGCAATCATCCTTGGCAGCATGATGCTGATCTTCCTTGCATGCGAGGTGTATCTCTGGAATGACTGGGCGCCCGATTTCCAGAATGCCGCCCGCATAATAGGCATGCTATTTCTGATCTTGATAGGGATCCTCTGCACATACCTGGCGGCAGACGCCTTTGCACGGGCGAGGACCGTTGAGATTCGCCTGGCAAGTGAGCGCATCGAGCATCTGAACGGCGTACTGAAAGCCATCAGAAACGTGAACCAGTTGATAGTGGTTGAGAAAGAGAGGGACCGCCTCCTCGAGCGGGCATGTGATGTCTTGATCGAGGCGAGGAACTACGAAGCGGCATGGCTCGGATTCCTGGAGAGTGACGGGACGTTTGCAACAGTCAAGGGCTCCGGTTTTCCGGAAGAGGTCTCCTGCTTCTGCAAGCACGTGATGCGCGACGACTGTCCGCCTTGTATCAAAGATGCGCTCGCCCGAAAGGAACCGCTTTTCATGGACCGGTCAAAAGACTGCGGGGATTGCTTCTTTAGAGGGCAATACGTCGGCAAAGAAGCTATAATCATCCGTGTCGAGCACGATTGTAGACTCTTCGGGTTGTTTGCCATACTACTCACATCTGATGCCACCGCAGACGATGAAGAGAAGTTACTCTTAAGAGAGGTTGCGGGTGACATTGCGCTTGCCCTCCACAACATGGAACTCGAAGAGGCACGAAAAATTGCAGAGAAGGCGCTCGTCGAGAGTGAGGCGCAATTCCGCAACCTGCTTGAGTGCATCCCGAACGTGGCTGTGTATGGATACGGACATGACGGCACCATTCACTACTGGAATAAGGCGAGCGAGGCAGTGTACGGCTACACGGGAGGGGATGCGATCGGCAAAAACATTCTTGACCTGATCATTCCGCCAGAGCTACGAGATGTGATACGTGAGACAATCGAGCATGGCGCTCAAACAGGGGTGGTGCCAGCACCATCCGAACTGTCACTCATGCGCAAGGATGGGGCGCTTGCTCCCGTGTTCTCGAGCCACGTCGTTTTGAAGCGGCACGGACGCGAGCCCGAACTCTTCACAATCGATGTTGATCTGGTCGAGCGCAGGTATGTTGAAGCGCGGTTGAGGCGGGCGGTTGATGACCTCAAGCGGTCCAACGCCGAACTCGAGCAGTTTGCGTACGTCGCATCTCATGACCTGCAGGAGCCGCTGCGCATGGTCTCGAGTTATGTGCAGCTTCTGAAGCGGCGCTACGAGGGCAAGCTTGATTCTGATGCCGACGATTTCATCGAGTTTGCCGTGGACGGCGCAAGCCGCATGCAGACGTTGATTCAGGATTTGCTGGTCTATTCGCGTGTGGGCACGCGTGGCAAGCCGTTTGAGCCGACAAACTGCGAGGACGTGCTCGGGCAGGTGCTCTCCAATCTGGAAGTGGCAATCGATGAGGACGGTGCTGTTGTGACCCAGGATCCGCTGCCAACGGTTGAGGCTGACGCTTCGCAACTTGCACAGCTCTTCCAGAACCTGATAGGGAATGCAATCAAGTTCCATGGCGATGAGCCTCCGCGTGTTTATATAGCAGCAGAGCGAAAAGGCGACGAATGGGAGTTCTCGGTCGCTGACAACGGAATCGGGATCGATCCCGAGTTCTTCGAGCGCATCTTTGTGATATTCCAGCGTCTGCATGGCAGGCAAGAGTATTCGGGAACCGGAATCGGTCTTGCGGTCTGCAAGAAGATCGTGGAGCGGCACGGCGGCAGGATGTGGGTTGTATCAGAGCCGGGCAAGGGGGCGACGTTCTACTTCACAATTCCTGCAAAAGGGGGCGACAAATTTGAAAGAAATGAATAAACCTGGTTCTGCCGTTTTCTGTGGTCGCTATCGGTACCTTCACATGTGTGGGGCCGCGGGCACCGCTCTGCGTCTCTGCGCCTTTGCGTTAAATCAGAGAAACGCCAAGACGCCAAGACGCGAAGGCGCAAAGGATGAATAAGTCTCTTCTGACATCTTTTGAAAACCACAGAATCCATCAGAATCAGGAATAAACCAACCAATGTCCTGTTAATCGAGGACGATCCCGCCGATCTTCGCCTGATTCAGGAGATGCTATCATAGACCAAAGGGTCTTCATTTGAACTTAGCACACCGGCAGGCTCTCATCAGGACTGGGGCGGCTGGAGGAGGGGGGGGGTCGATCCGGTCCTGCTGGACCTCGGACTCCCAGACAGTCAGGGGCTGGAAACTTTTGTAAGCGTGTGTGATGACCATGCACCGGAACTGCCAATCATCGTGCTGACCGGCTTTGATGATATGGCAGTTGCAAACATGGCGGTGCGGGAAGGTGCGCAGAACTATCTCGTCAAGGGAGATGTGGATGGTGACTTACTGGCACGCTCATTGCACTACTCAATCGAGCGCAAACAGGCGGAAGATGCGCTTCGAGATAGTGAAGAACGTCTCAAGATAAAACTCGATTATATCTTATCGCCTGATAACGGTGTTAAGAATGTTTCTCTAACTGATTTAGTTGGTCTGGAAGAACTTCAGCAAATTCAAGACGCTTTTGCCGCTGCGAATGATGCAGCATCCATCATTTCGGATATTGATGGTAAGCCAATTACAAGAGCAAGCAATTTCTGCGGTGTGTGCGAGATCATCAGAAGCACGGAAAAGGGAAATATAAACTGCAGGAAGTCTGATAAGATTCTTGGGGAGAAAGCAAAGGCACTTATGAAACCAACTTATGAAAAATGCCTTAACTGTGGTTTTGTCGATGCCAGCGCGCCAATAATTGTTGGAGGTAAACACATTGCAAACTGGCGGATCGGTCAGAGCAATGCAATGCGTGTCGATAAAAATAGAATTGATATAGTGATAAGGGGGACGGGGGAGTTCTGTGAGGTGAGAATTGCCGATCATGGCACAGGGATTCCCGATGAGATAAAGGAGCATATATTCGAAGAGAATTTTCTGATTCTGACGGTTTCTGTGGTCGATGGCAGTAGCCCTCACGTGTGTAGTAATCGCGGGTGCCAACATCATACCTTTGCGTCTCCGCGCCTTTGCGTTAAACTATAAAATGATAACGCAAAGGCGCAAA
>JAYEFS010000142.1:0-4007 GCA_034658695.1 Methanobacteriota archaeon
AACGGTTGGGGTTTAGGAGGTGTCTGCGAGATATAAGTTACGGTATAAGCATAATACTTTTCAGATAGCTAAAACCGCTATCAGTAAAAATGATGGGGGATTAACATGTACATGCGGAATGTCAGATTCAAGAGATGGGTTGCCGGATAACAAAAATCGGCGGTATTAATGTTGGTTGATGGCGAGGGTATTGATCGAGGGATATTCCTTATTTACTTGATTTATCACGGAGATCGATTTCAGGGGGATTACCAAAGAGCCATTTAATCGTCTGGCGTTTGCGGGAGATTAGTTGTGATCTTCGCGACACCCGGCATATCCGAATTGAGATTACACCCGCCCTCTCGCATGCTCGATCACATGCCCGATCTCTGGTGTGATAATCTTGATTCCGAGCCTGACGGCATTCGGCGAGCCTGGCATGCAGAAGACCGCGCGCCCGCGTGCGACGCCTGCAACGGCTCTCGTCAGCATCGCAGCATAGCCGATCTCGTCAATGCTCTTCAGACGGAAGATCTCGCCGAATCCGGGCATCTCCTTTCCGAGGAGCGGTCTGATCGCCTCGATTGTGATATCCCCCGGCGAAAGTCCGGTCCCACCTGTTGTCACGATGGCATCGCCATCCATCGCCTTTGCGAACCAGTGCTGGATCATGTCGAGATCGTCCGGAAGCAGCGTGTATCGTATGGTATGCCCGCTTTCGCGGAGCGCATCAACGATTATTGCCCCTGATACGTCATCTGCATCCTCTGGAGCCCGCACACTCCCGTGTTCGTGGTATCGCGAGGTGCTGATCGTCGCAACCTCAATTGTGTATCCCTGCTGAGCGTGTCTTCTGTGCGAATCAGTGGGGGTTGGGGCATTGGTCTGGGTATTGCTCGTGGCGTCGCTCATAATATCGCACATTGGCACCAACCGATATATTCTTTGGCAGAACTGCAGAAGATAACTCTCATGGCAGACACGATCATCAAAAATGCACGAATCCTCTGGAAGAACGAACTTCAGAACGTAAATATCATAGTAGCGGACGGAAAGATAGAAAAGATCGGCAAGACGATCTCCAGCGATGCCGAAGTAATCGATGCCCGCGGAAAACTGGTTATCCCCGGCGTAATCGATGCACATGTCCATTTCCGAGACCCGGGCATGACGCAGAAGGAGGATTGGTACACTGGCTCGTGCGCTGCCGCGGCTGGCGGTGTGACAACAGTGATCGACCATCCGAACACGGCGCCGCCGACGCTCGATAAAAAGTCGTTCAAGCTGAAGCTGAAGTCTGCCGAACGAAAGTCGATAGTTGATTTTGGAATCAATGGCGGCGTCGTTCCACAATCGTGCTTCGAGGAACTCTGGAGTCTTGGCGTCACCGCATTCGGAGAGATATTTATGGGGGATGGGGAACTGGAAATCAGTGGAAAGGAGCTTGAAGATTCACTGGGTGCGATTGCAAAGCTCGGCGCGGTTGCGTGCATCCACGCCGAGAACGGGGAGTTGTGCAGCCATTTCACAGAAGAATTGCGCAGGATACGCCGCCCCGAGGTTTATTCACGCGCACGCCCGAACATCTGCGAGGCGCTTGCAATCGAACAGGTTCTTGAGATGCAGGGGGTGCAGGATATCCCGGAGGTGCGAGATCGGGGGGCGGAGCAGGCGGAGAGTGGGGCAAGAGAAGTTTCGGCGACGCAGAAGGTTGATGTGCACGCACGCACGCATATCTGTCATCTGAGCACGAGAGAAGGCGTAGGCGTGATCCGTCGGATTAAATATGGTGGAAACGAGATTCCGGTCACATGTGAGGTTGCGCCGCACCACCTATTTCTCCAGTACAGCGATTGGGAGCGCCTCGGAACGTTCGGGAAGATGAATCCGCCGCTCAGAAAGCGGTGCCTCCAGCATCTGTGGAACGCCTTAAACGACGGCACAATCGACATCATCGCATCAGATCACGCGCCGCATACCGAGGAGGAGAAAAGAACCGACATCTGGAGTGCGCCTGCCGGCGTTCCCGGCGTCGAGACCACGCTGCCACTGATGCTGCACGCTGTGAAGCAGAACCTGATTCCGTTGTGGCGGGTGATCGAAGCGATGACTACGAAGCCTGCGCAGATCTTTGGAATCGATAACAAGGGCAGAATTGCGAAAGGGTGTGATGCGGACCTTGTTATCGTTGATACTAAGAACGTCCGTGCGATAAAAGGAGAAGAGCTCCATAGCAAGGTAGGATGGACTCCATTCGAGGACAAAGAAGGGATGTTTCCAGATATGGTGCTGTCTAGAGGGGGGATTGTGTACGATGGTGAGATCGCGTGCAAGCGGGGTCGAGGGAAATTTCTATGTGGAAGAGGGTATGTGGATTGATAACACCAACCGAGCTTGTGGTCACTCGTTAACCCATTAACTCGTTGAGTTCCGATCCCTCATAAGATCCCACGTGGCATCTCTGACAGCACCATGAAGATTATGAAGCCGATGAGTCCGATCAACAGTATTCCTGCGCCGGCAACCTTTGCAATCATCGTGAATTCGTCTTTATTCGGTTTTCTTGCCAGCTTGAGCACCCTTGTGTACTCGCCAAGTTTGATGAAATTGTTTAGTTCCATGTTTAGCAGACAAAATCAATGCCGTATTTTCTGATGACGTTCGTTCCGGAGCCTTTTCCGTAAATCTGCGGAGATTTGACGCCTGTTACAACAAGCATAGTGCGTACCGAGTTCTCAAGCGATGGATCGATCTGTGCACCCCATATCAAGCGAGCGTTTGGATCGATACGTTGATAGACTTCCTCAACAACACCTTCTGCCTCGGCAACGGTCATGTCCTGTCCACCAACCACATTCACAAGTGCAGCAGTTGCGCCGGAGATGTCCACATCGAGTAGCGGGCTCCTCAGTGCTTTCTTCACCGATTCCGCAGCTTTGTTCTCGCCGTCTGCCTCGCCAAGCCCTATCATCGCAACGCCACCCTTCTGCATGATCGTGCGTACATCTGCGAAATCGAGATTGACCAGCCCCGGTTTCGTGATCAGTTCGGTTATACCCTTCACCGCGCGCAACAGAACCTCGTCACATACCTTGAAGGCAACCTGCAGCGGGAGTCTTGGCACAACTTCCATCAACCGGTCGTTGGGAACAACGATCACGGTGTCTGAGACTTCCATCAGCCGTTTAAGCCCTGCTTCGGCATTACTCCGCCGGATCGAGCCTTCCACTGTAAACGGAAGCGTCACAATCGAGATTGTTAGTGCACTGGCATCTTGCGCAGCTTTCGCAACGATTGGCGCTGCCCCCGTACCTGTGCCGCCGCCAAGTCCGCAGGTGATGAAGACCATGTCCGTGCCAGCCACGACGCCCTGAATCTCGTCCAGGCTCTCTTCAGCGGCAGCTTCGCCGATCTGCGGCATACTGCCAGCGCCCAGCCCCTTGGTGTTCTTACGCCCGATCAACACCTTCTGGCTGGCATTGATGTAGAGCAGATGCTGAGCATCCGTGTTCATAGCGCATAATCCGGCACCTGCGATGCCGTCCTCCATCATCCGCTGGATGGTGTTTGAGCCACCACCGCCGCAACCGACCACAGCGATATTGGTCCGGAGTTCCGAGAGAATCTTCTCCAATTCCTGATCGGTCTCGGTGGATTGGTCCTGGAGGTATACAGGAGATTCTACCTCCATTTCTGCTCGAGATAGTGCTTCTTCCACGATAGATTTCATAATTCAATCCTCCTGTATATTATCTCTCCTTTTGGTACTTAAACGTGATTGTTATGCTACAGCCCATCAGTTTTTTGTGATGTTTGATGATGTATGTACAGCACAAAGGGTTTGGAGATATATTCGGCAGATATATGTGCAGATATTAACCACAAATTGTATCAGCTGAACGGCACTGTCTGGAAATCCAGTGATTTCCGTCAATGGTCAGTTGGATGTACAACAACACAAAAGACGTGAAGACCGCGATTGACAACACTCTTCGCGTCTCTGCACCTTTGCGCCCTTGCGTTAA
>JAYEFS010000143.1:0-3997 GCA_034658695.1 Methanobacteriota archaeon
CATCAACCAATATTAATACTGCCGATTTTCGTTATCCGGCAACCCATCTCTTGAATTAAAATTGGGTCTGGTTTTTGCGGTAGTTAATTTTAATGTTTCGCGAACATATCTGCTACATGTAAAGTGTTCAAGCGGGATGAGACTGGAATAAATCTGAATATTGTTGATTCTGTCACCCGTAAAGATTTAGAGAATTCATACCGTGCTGGGAAAAAATTTGAAAAATCACAAAAAGGACGTGAGAAAGGGGCGAATGACCTCCCGATAAAGTTTGCTGTTTGGGATTATTTGGCTGGCATGACTGATAATTATATAATTGAAGAATACGCGTCGCTAACTTTTAAGCATGTTGAGATTGGATAAAAAGGTACTTGATTACTTTAGAGAACATTATGAAAAAACCAGAAGATCCGTCACATATTGTGACAGTCATAAGGGATTAAAAATCCTTTAAACACCGAATCAAGATACGCAATGGGAGCAGAATATGAAGCGAAATATGATCTATCTATCAGTCTTCTGTATCGTTCTGTCTATAATGCTCATCTGTACACCGGTTCTGGCGGGGGGCGGGGGAGGGGGCGGCACGGGTGGTGGCGGAAATACGGACATAGCATCCATCGCAACCGGGCTATTATCGCTAAAATTCATTCTCGGAGGACTTGTTGCATTAGCAGGACTCATCCTCCTGAGAACAACCAAAATCAATCGAAACATCCGGACACTCCTGATGTGTGTCGTCTTTGTGCTCTTCGGGGTGCTGGTTGTCATGCACCAGCCAAGCCCGCTGCGGGCAGTGGTGGACCCAATAACGGCTCTTGCAACTGGCGGTGCGATCACTCTTAAGAAAGCAACGATGATCGTCTTCATCGGCGGTTTGTCAGTCATCGGAGCGAAACTGTTCTGCGGGTGGGTCTGTCCGTTTGGGGCACTGCAGGAGATCGTAAACAGGATGCCTACACCAACACAATCCGGGAAGAAGATCAAGCTGCCGTTCAAGATCTCAAATGGCATCCGGATTTCGATCTTTATTACCAGTTTGGTCATGATTTTAACAGCGGGAAGCGATCTTTACACATGCCATAACATTCTGAATCCGTTCGAGCTATTTGACTGGCATTTTGAGCTGGTGCTGGCAGTTCTGGTCGGGGCGGTTCTGATCGCATCAGTATTTGTGTATCGCCCGTTCTGCTATCTCGTATGCCCGGTTGGGCTATTGACATGGATGTTTGAGCATATAAGCATCTTTCGTGTGCGCATTGACCGGGAAAAATGCAATGACTGCAAGAAATGCATTCGGGTTGCGCCATGTCCATCTGTCAAAGCGATCGTGAACGGTAAGTTGCGACCCGATTGCTTCGCATGTGGCGCATGCATTGACGCGTGTCCGGAGGGTGCGCTGACTTTTGGGATCTGGAAGCCGGGTGCGGGCGAAAAAGAGTGATTGAAGAACAGATTTCTCACGAACGAAGGATCTTGACACAACCTTCAGGGGTTTGTGGGTGTGTAGGTGGATGGGTGAGTGTGGCTGAAACAGAGATGATTTGACCCCACCTATATGTTGCAAGCCATGTCATGCGTGAACGGAGTATTGATACGGGTTGGAACAGTATTTGAGTGAGCAGGTAAAGATTGGTGTTACGGATGTCCACTAATCACGAGATCATCTTCGCTGGCAGATCAAACGTTGGGAAATCGTCCCTGATCAGGAGGCTGACCGGGAAAAGCGTCAGGACAGGGAGGCGACCGGGTGTTACAAGAAAACCGGTGCACGTAGCGTTCAAAGATCTGTTGATAACCGATCTTCCTGGATACGGGTTCCTGCACGGCGTTTCTGGCGATGTTCAGGAGCGCATAAAGGATTCAATCGTCCATTACGTCGAAGATAACTGTGATCGGATACTCTGCGCGGTTCAGGTGATCGATACGGGTGCATTCTGCGAGATTGTGGACAGATGGTGTGAGAGGGGCGAGATTCCGGTTGATATCGAATTGTTTGAGTTTCTATGCGATCTCGATATTGATGTGATCATCGCCGCAAACAAGATCGATCTGGTGAAGAACCAGGACCGTGTGCTCGATCAGATTGTGGAACGCTTTGATCTTCTGCCTCCGTGGAAGCAGTGGATCGATGTGATCGCGCCCATCTCTGCGAAGAAAGGAGATGTCTCTGCGCTGTCCGGAATTGTGCGTGCCAGACTGCACGAAATCGGGCGGGATGATCTCTTCGGGCACATCAGAGCGTCTAAACGATGACCGATTGTGTGATTGCGCACTCGTCGCATCGCTTTTTTGTGCAGTACTCCTTCCCGTACCTGACGATCAGCGCATGGAACTCTTGGTACAGATGCGTGTCCCGCGGGAGCCTCTCCTCGAAGTATCGCTGCAACGCCTCGTATCCGCCGGTGACATTGATACACTCGCAGATCCGCTTTGTGTAGGCATCGATCACAAAGACGGGTTTGTGCGCAGCGTAGAGGATGATGCTGTCCGCAGTCTCGTATCCGACGCCTTTCAGCGATAGGAGTTCCACTCTAAGATCACCGGCTGGTTTATCAAGGATTCCGGATATCCCGTTTCTTGCGAAGTGCTGCGATAGTAGCTGCAGTCGTTCACTCTTCTGTCTGTAGAACCCGGTGCATCGGATGCACCCCTCGATTGTGTCGCAGTCCGCGTCTGCGAGGGCATCTGGCGTCAGGAGCGATTCTGCTTTCAGATTCGCAATCGCCTGCTCGACGTTCTCCCATCTGGTCTGCTGGGTCAAGAGAGCGCCCACAATGACCTCAAACTCAGTCTCGGCGGGCCACCAGTGCTGGGGTCCGAATTCCACGAGGAGGCTCTGGTATATTTTGAGCAGGTGGTTTGTCATCTCTATTTTTGATTGTTGTTTTCGTGCTGGATAAAGATACGTTTTCTGTTGGCGGGGCGTTCTTCTGGTTGGTTGGTTTGAGGTATGGGGGCAACCCCTTCATTTCAACTGGAGAATGGCGGGTGTGTAGCATTTTTGCGAGGAGTGTTGTTACCCCAACCCCTTCATTTCAACTGGAGATTGAGGATTGCGCGTGGTGCAGATGCTGAGAAGATCGTGGAGCAAATTTTGTTTTCGAGACGGGGGATGTGGAGTGGGTGAGATTGTTCGCAATGATCCACAGGGGTAATGTTTCGGAGGGGGCGAATCTCTGAAGATATGGGGCGGGTAAATCAGCGGTATGTGTGAATGGCTGCTGTTAGTGTCTGTTTGCATTCAATCAATCTCGTTTGGATAAAGTATAAATCGCTTCGAAGCAACCCCAACATCAGTGATTACTTTTGTATATATATCTCGATGAAAGCGGCGATCTTGGTTTCAATAGGCAATCTTCAAAGCATTATGTCATCGCAGTTTTAGCGACACGCGATCCTAAAACGATTGAAAATGCGTTGAAAAGATATAGAAGAAAAATAAGAAGAGCTCCATCCAAAAAAAATCGTAAATTAGGAGAATTCAAGTTTAATAAAGCACCGGATAGTGTGAAAATCGACATATTGGATATCATCAATTCCAAGAACGTCGAGCTGGGATATGTTCATGTCGAGAAGGTGCGCGTGTATCAACAACTTCGGGAGAAAAAGAACGAATTTTATGCTTATATGTGCAGGGTTTTATTGGACAGATTCCTCATCGAGACGCCCGATCCAAAAATAAATCTTATTGTGGATCGACAATTCGCTAAAAAACATAGAGAGAACTTCAATCAATATCTTGGATGGAATATTACAGGGCTATTGGATGGGCTGAAGATGCTGACTATTGCCCACAGGGATTCTCACCAAGAACTGTGTTTGCAAGCCGTTGATTTTGTTTGCGGTGCGGTGTATCGATGTTACGATCAAAATGACCCTAAATATTTCGAGATGGTCAAAAACAAATGCACCGTCACACACGAAATGTGGAAGTAGTGAACCCTACCCTACTCGTCCCGAGTACACATCCATTTTTTGGACGCCGTTGAGCCTG
>JAYEFS010000144.1:0-3981 GCA_034658695.1 Methanobacteriota archaeon
TGCGTCTCTGCGCCTTTGCGTTAAATCAGAGAAACGCCAAGACGCCAAGACGCGAAGGCGCAAAGGATGAATAAGTCTCTTCTGACATCTTTTGAAAACCACAGAATCCATCAGAATCAGGAAATTTCATATATCTTGAGCGTGGAGTAATGTCATTGAGAGATATAACCGAGGAGATTACATGGAATTATCCGATGTGAGAGGTAAAATTGGGACGATCGATGGAGAGATATTACAATTGATTGCCGAGCGCACCGATCTTGCAAGCTCAGTTCTGAAGCTGAAGAAGGGCGATGGAAAAAGCATCAAGGACGTTATGCAGGAGCAGTTCGTCCTGAATCGAGCCATCGATCGCGCAACCGAACTGAATCTTGATACCGGTTCGATCAAACAGATCTTTGAGATCCTGATCCGGATGAATATCGAACGACAACATGAACTGAGCGGCGAGGGGAATTTGCCATAATGGCAAGAATTGCGATAATTCTGGGATCCGGGTCCGATATGGAGATCGCTGATCAGATAATCAAGGTTCTCGACGAATTCAATGAGGCACACGATCTTCGAATGATCTCTGCACATCGCAATCCCGAAGAACTGGACCGGTATGTGAGAGAGAGCGACGCGCTGGTCTTCATTGCGGTTGCCGGCTTATCTGCTGCGCTTCCCGGCGCAATCGCTGCAAGGACTGACAGACCGGTGATCGGGGTTCCGGTGGCAAAGAAACTCGGAGGGCTTGACGCGCTGCTCTCGATTGTGCAGATGCCACCTGGCGTGCCTGTGGCATGTGTCGGAATAGACAATGGGACTAATGCCGCGCATCTTGCAATGCGGATGCTGCGGATGCATGACAACACTTAATACCACAGGAATCTTTATGTATTTGCGATCTAATATTTTTAATTAGAGGTACGATATATGGGCGTAAAGAAAAAAATGGTTGAACGCGTTCGGGACCTGATGGACCAGCCCGAGCAGATCAGAAACATAGGTATAGTTGCACATATTGATCACGGCAAGACAACGCTCACAGACAATCTGCTTGCGGGCGCTGGCATGATCTCAAAGGAACTTGCAGGTACGCAACTCTTCATGGATTCCGACGAGGAGGAGCAGGAGCGAGGCATCACAATCGATGCTGCAAACGTATCGATGGTGCACGAGTTTGAGGGCGGTTCCTACTTAATCAATCTCATAGACACCCCCGGACACGTGGACTTCGGAGGCGATGTTACACGAGCGATGCGTGCCGTTGATGGCGCGGTCGTCGTGGTTGATGCTGTCGAGGGCGCGATGCCACAGACCGAGACAGTGCTCAGGCAGGCATTGAAGGAGAATGTGACACCCGTACTCTTCGTCAACAAGGTTGATCGACTGATCAATGAGTTGCAGGTCGATTCCGAGACGATGCAGATCAAGCTTGGAAAGGTGATCGACAATGTGAACAAGTTGATCAAAGGGATGAGCGAGGAGAAATACAAAGAGTGGCGTCTCGATGCGGCGAACGGAACCGTGGCATTTGGATCAGCATTGTATAACTGGGCGATAAGCGTTACTTACATGCAGAAGAGTGGGGTAGGTTTCAATGAGGTATTCCAATATTGCAAGGATAACGATATGAAGGCGCTTGCAGAGAAATGCCCGCTCCACGAAGTTTTAAACGATATGATAATCAAGCATCTGCCAGATCCACTCATATCTCAGAAGCGACGGGTTCCTGTGATCTGGCACGGCGACGCGGATTCCGAGATCGGGAAGCAGATGGCTGCATGCGATCCCAACGGCGATGTTGCACTCATGGTAACAAAGATCACACGAGATCCGCACGCAGGCGAGATTGCAACAGGCAGGCTCTTCAGCGGAACGCTTCAGCGCGGTCAGGAACTGTACGTATCAGGTTCGGCAAAAACGGATCGGATTCAGCAGGTCGGAGTCTTTATGGGACCTGAGCGGGTCGATGTCGAGAAGATTCCGGCAGGAAACATAGCAGCAGTAACCGGTCTCAAGAGTGCGATTGTGGGCAGCACTGCAACATCACTCAGGGATATGTATCCGTTCGAGACGATCACGCATGCGAGCGAGCCTGTTGTCACGGTCGCAGTTGAGGCAAAGCACATGCGAGACCTCCCGAAGTTAATTGAGGTCTTGAGGCAGGTCTCAAAAGAGGATCCGACGCTGCAGGTCAAAATCGACGAGGAGACCGGCGAGCACCTGCTCGCGGGAATGGGCGAACTGCATCTCGAGGTCATCGGTCACAGAATCGAGAGGGACAAGGGTGTCGAGATCACGGCGTCCGAGCCGATTGTTGTCTACCGTGAGACTGTGACTGGCAAAGCCGGACCGGTCGAGGGTAAATCACCGAACCGGCACAACCGATTCTATATCGAGGTTTCGCCACTTGAGGAGAGTGTCGTTGACCTGATTAAATCAGGCGAGATCAGCATGCGCATGGACAAGATCGAGAGGCGCGACAAACTGCTTGGGGCAGGGATGGACAAGGACGAGGCAAAAGGCATCACCGCAATCTCGGAATCGAACATACTGATCGATATGACCAAAGGTGTTCAGTACCTGCGTGAAACAATGGAACTGATAATTGAGGGATTCGTTGAGGCAACGACTGCAGGTCCGATGTCAAGAGAGCCCTGCCAGGGCGTCAAACTGAGACTGGTCGATGTCAAGCTTCACGAGGATGCCGTGCACCGCGGTCCTGCGCAGGTGATCCCGGCAGTGCGACAGGCAATTCAGGCAGGGATTCTGATGTCGGACGTGACACTGCTCGAGCCATTCCAGAAGGTTTTCATCCAGGTGCCACAGGATCACATGGGTGGAGCAATATCAGAGATTCAGGGGCGGAGAGGCGCGATACTGAACATGACGCAGGAAGGGGACGTCACAGACATCGAGTCCAAGGCACCGGTTTCCGGATTGTTCGGATTCGCGGGCGATCTCAGATCCGCAACCGAGGGTAGAGCGCTCTGGAGTACAGAGTTCGCCGGGTTTGAGCCACTCCCGAAGAACCTGTTGCCTGACGTTGTGAAGCAGATCCGAACAAGAAAGGGCTTGAAGCCGGGAATACCGAAGCCGACTGACTTTGTCAGTCAGTAAGTGGCTCGTGTGAATATCCCCATATAAAACCAATTGCACAAGATTAACACAGAAATCGTGTGAAGATGGCTGCGCCGCTGCTTCGCAGACTGTGTAATCTTGTGATTCATACCACCACCAGTTATTGAGCATGTGCCTTGTGGATGTGACCGACGAACGGATCATAACAACAGAGGACGTGTACGAACCGGCAGAGGACTCGTACCTCATGATCGATTCTGCGTTTGAGGCAATTGAGCAGCAGAATCGGATCGATCGAATCCTGCACATCCTTGAGATCGGTACCGGGTCCGGAATCGTGTCCAGCGTGCTGATGCGCCGTGCGCCAGAGCACGAGTACATTGCAACCGATATCAGTCCCCACGCTGTGGCATGCGCGAAGAGAAACGGCTTGCAGGTGATCAGAGCGGACCTCTTCGCAGGGCTTTCGGGACGATTTGACCTGATCGTCTTTAATTCGCCGTATCTCCCGACTGCACCGGACGAACGTATCGACGGCTGGCTAAATTACGCATGGGACGGCGGAGCTGATGGGCGCGCAACGATCAACCGATTCCTAGAGCAGGCACCACATTTTCTTGCAGAGCGCGGGAGCGTTCTTCTACTGGTCTCATCGCTAACCAACATCGAGAAGGTGTGTGAGCGCATGAGGTCGGTGGGATTTTATGTGCATGAAGCCGCAAGCGTCAGGTGTCCGGGCGAGCGACTTGTTGTGCTGCGCGGTTCGCTCCGGTCATAGTAACCGCGCATAAGTAACCTGAATGTATATGTTTATCGGCACTGTCTGGAAATCCAGTGATTTCCGTAATGGTCAGTTGGATGTGCAACAACGCAAAAGACGCGAAGATTGAGATTGGCAACACTCTTCGCGTC
>JAYEFS010000145.1:0-3981 GCA_034658695.1 Methanobacteriota archaeon
GTCACAGAAAACATGTAGTAGTACCAATGATAACAACGCGATTGAAGAATGGACGTTTGAAAAGGGTGGAACGTGTCCTACCTGCGTGACTCCTTTTGGACTGCAATTTACGTTTCGCCGAAAATCGAGATAACTCAATTCCGCTAAAAATGATGTTAGATAAGATGATAGACGGTATGGAAAAGTAGTATCGTAGAGAGGATCTCCACAAATCATAAATGCCGACTGATCTACAATGCTTGGTTTTAGTTTTACCATATTACATCACGCAATCTATTTCACATATTGTTTCAATTTCACTTCTCATATACTTTCCTCTGATCGAATTCCATTATTCACGTAACAAAAATCGAACCAAAAAAAGAAACAAAATATGAACGCATACATAGCGCCCATATCCTTAACGCAGCCTCTCAGTACTGCGTCAGATTATACTTCGTCTTCATCTGCACGTACGAGCCCCAGTCCATAATCCCGAGCAGTTCAGTCATCTCTTCCATCAGCGGTGCCCATGAATCACCCCCATTCCTCGGCCATCGTCTCTTCAGCCCCATTGCCAAATCCTCCAAGGAATATCTCGATGCCTTCGGGCAGTATTGAGAGATGGAGTCTGCATCACCCCCCCAACCACCTTCATTTGAAGACCTCTCCGGTCTCCTTGCACCACATCACCAGATCCAGCTGGCTCATGGGTATCCTGATCTCGTCTGCAAGCTCTCTCATCCCCTTCTCGATCTCAAGATACGTCTTCTTTGATAGAGATTTCGGGATCTCTTCGATCACCCCGAGTAACTTCAGGTTCTTCAGTATATGCCGATCAAGGATCGCAAGACTCTCCCCGTACCCGATATTTCTCAGGAAGTGGCTCGCCTCCTTATACCCGATTCCCAACACATTTTGAACCAGCCACTCTCTCGCATCGCAAGCATCATCGAACCGGCTGATCTCTGCAAGTTGATCCCTCATATCTCTCGCTTTGATGATGTATTCCGCCTTTCTGTACTTGAACCGTACTCCATGCAGTTCTCCTGAAATCTGATCGCTGGTTCCATCAAACAAGAGGTTCTTCTCCAGAAGATTCTGCACAGCAGCCCAGCACACCCTTGCTTTTGACTGTGGGGTCAGGAGGCAGAAGACGAGCTCGACAAAGACCTCTTCCGCATCTCCTCGTTCACGGATTCGTCTGAACTCATCCAGTCTCGATTGTATCTTGCCCTGCATGGACTCCCGGATCGCTGTTAACTCCGGAATGGCACAACCGTCGCCCCGTATCATGGCTTCATGCGCCCAACGCCAATTGAGATCTCCACGCCCTCTACCGTCCACTCTTTCATGAGATCTCCGGTTGCCGAAGCGTCACCGATCGATATATCCTTTGCACGAACCTCTCCGGCGATTACTTCCTCCCTCTTGCGCAGAAGATCACGCACACGCTCATCTGATAGCGTAACAGTGACCGTGATCCAGTTATTAACCTCGAGATCGAGCTCCTTTCGCATATCCTGGATGCGGCGTATCACCTCTGCGGAATAGCCCTCCGACTCGATCTCCTGCGTGAGCGAGACGTCCACATAGACCATGCCGTGAGCAAACTCGGAATCAACGGCATACTCCGGAAGCGTCCTTTTGAAGCTGACCATATCTGCCGTAACCGTCGCATAATCGAGCTCGCATTCACCGGTATTCTCGATTGCAGCCATGAGCGCACTCGCGTCAGCACCCCGGATCGCATCTGCCACTTTTCCGGCATCTTTCTTGAACACTGGACCGAGTTTTGCCATATCCGGAGCAGCCTCGACGCCAAGCGCATCCCACGCCTCATCCACGCCCAGGACAACGATCTCCTTGGCATTTGCCTGCTCGGATAGGACGCCTGCAAGCGATCGGACTGCACGCATCACGTCTTTGCCTGCCTCGCCTGCCGGCGCAACCACAATTCTCGCAACAGGCCATCTCAGCTTCCTCTTCGCCTTCTGACGAGCGTTTGCAGCCGCCTCCACGATTTTTCTGATCTCTGCCATGTCCTTCTCAAGCTGCAGATCGATCAGGTCCTGGTTGGGAACTGGCCAATCACACGCATGGACCGAACTTCTATCCTCACGATCCACACCAGCCTCGAGGTTCTGGTAGATGTTTTCTGCGAGATACGGCATGAACGGTGCAATAACCCGTGTAACTGTCGTGAACACATCGTAAAGAACCCGGTAAACCGCGAGCTTGTCAGGATCGTCCGCCTCGTTCCATGTGCGCGGTCTGATCAGCTGGATATACCATCTTGAGAGATCATCGAGTATGAACTCCATAATCGCACGGGTCGCTGTGTGGAGCTTGTATTCGTCCATTGCGGATGTGACATCGCGCACAAGAGAGTTTACCTTTGAGAGAATCCACAGATCCTCAGGTCTCATCGCATAATAAACCGATTCAAATGTTACCGCATCTGCTGCTGGATCGAAGTTGTCAAGGATCATATAGGGGAGCGGGAAGCGGTAGACGTTCCAGAGAATGTTTAAGGAACGGTGTACGGTCTCAATCTCGCTCCAGCTGAATTTAAGATCATCCCACGGCGAATTTGTGGATAGTACGTACATGCGCAGCGCATCAGCCCCGAATCTCTCGATAACGGTCTCTGGTACAATTACGTTGCCGAGGCTTTTTGACATCTTGCTTCCACCCTCATCCAGGGTGAAGCCATGCATAAGCACGCTTTTGTAGGGGATTCTGTCGAATGCTACCATTCCTGCGCCGAGTTGTGAGTAGAACCAGCCCCGGGTCTGATCGTGTCCCTCCACAATGAAATCGGGGGGCCACATAGCTTTGAATGCTTCGATAGCGTGTGGATACCCGAGCGTCGCCCACGATGCTACCGCTGAGTCGAACCAGACATCAAAGACATCCTCAACCCTGCGCATAGTCCCGCCGCACTCGCATCCGAAGGTGACCTCATCGACCCACGGTCTGTGCAGGTCGGATGGCGCAGAAGATGACCTCTCGTTGAGTTCATCCACTGTTCCGATCACCTCGTACCTTTTGCACGAGTCGCAGACCCAGATCGGGATCGGAACACCCCAGTACCGCTGCCGCGATATGCACCAGTCCCGTGCCCCGGAAACCCAGTCATGGAACCTCGCCGAGCCTGCCCATTCAGGATACCAGCTCACCTTCGCAATCTCCTTGAGCATAGCCTCCTTAAGCTCTGAAATCTTCAGGAACCACTGCTCGGTTGCAAGATAGATGATCGGCGTCTTGCACCGCCAGCAATGCCCGTAGCGGTGCACGATCGTTCCGCTCGCAAGCAAGAGATCGCGCTCAAGAAGATCATCGATCACAGTCTGATCCGCATCCTTGACATAGACGCCCTCGTAGACCTCCAACTCCGCAGTGTACCGCCCGTCGGGTCCCACAGGGCAGAATGGAGTAAGTCCGTACTTTGACCCGAGTTCAAAGTCATCCACACCGTGTCCGGGCGCGATATGCACACACCCGGTGTTTTCAGTGGTCACGAAATCCGCGGAAAAGACCTTGTGCTCGAATTCGTTCTGTTTTGGTATGATATCCGACAGAGGATGCGTGTACCTCGTTCCAACCAGATCTTTTCCATAACGTACCTCAAGAAGCTCATAATCCTGATATCGCCCTACTTTTAGGACCTGATCGACCAGTTCGGAGGCAAAGATCAATATCTCGCTCTTTCCATCTTTGTATGCACGCACCACCGAGTACTCGAAGTCAGGATGCACAGCAACTGCCATATTTGCCGGAATCGTCCATGGCGTCGTTGTCCAGATGACTATGAATGTATTCTCCTCGTCTATCACTGGAAACTTGACGTAGATCGATGAGTCGGTTCGGTCCCCGTATTCGACCTCCGAATCCGCAATCGCTGTCTCGCACCGCGGACACCAGTTCACAACACGCCTCCCTTTCTCAAGCAATCCCTTTTCGTTTGCTTTTTTGAGCGTCCACCAGACAGATTCGATG
>JAYEFS010000146.1:0-3965 GCA_034658695.1 Methanobacteriota archaeon
AAAATCAGAGTGGAGGCGGGGCAAATATAGCGGTGGTGATCTCAGAAGCCGCTGAACGAGGCATAGGTGGAAAGCAAACTCTTAATGACATTCAACATTTGAAATCTGAGGGATATGTCTATGAGCCCAAAACCGGGGAAATCAGATGTGCGCTGTGAGAACATCATCCAATTTTGCCCCGAAGGGGCTTTCTTGATTATAAAACTTACAGAATACTTCAGTGGATATTATATAAACAGATGAAAATGATCTATACTCACAGCCATATCGATGATCTCAATATTAATCTCTTTACAGGTCTTGCGAATAACCCCCCAGCAGGCAGAAGACCCCCCGTCTCCCGCCCGCCAGAATCGCCCTCCAATTATAGTGATGCTTCGCTCGCGTTAGGTCTCTGCAATCAGCGCCCGCTTCAGCCGGTACCCAATCATCCGCCGGTCCCAGTTCTCGTTGTTCCCGATGATACCTACCGAGCCGCTTCTTCGTGACACCCTCGAGACCAAAATCAGCCATGATCTCCTTGATCACAGCGTTCTGTGCCGCCTTCTCTTCTTTTGATAACTTCTCTGCCAGCTCCGATTCAGGTTTTTGTGCGTGGCTTTCTGTTAAGCGTCATGCCCTTCGCGTCGAGTCTTTGCGCCGGGCAGTCCCTCAGGCGTTGCAGGTCTGCCAGTTACAATCTCGCTCGAACACCGCACAGATCAGCCGCGGATCAAAGGGGTTTTGCGCCACATATCGCAGTCCCAGGCGGGGCGATCGAACCAAGTGGTGATGAGGCGATTCCTGCGTTAAGTCTTTCATCCGCCCAAACCCCCTTCTGCCAACGTGGCGCCCGCCCGTCATCGAGAATACCTGATCACAGTCAAAGCTGCCGCATTCGGGTCACTGCCCGATACGAATATGCCGCCACAAAGCATTCGCGGTAATGAGACCTCCCGACTCACCACCACACAACAGCATCAAATAAATCAGCCTCGATACACGCTCTTCCGATGCTTACAGTGGAGCAATATCACAATAGACTCTTGATCCCGGATTTCATACCGTATTCGATAGTTACCGATCCGGATACAGTACTCATTTTCACATCCTTTCAGTTTGATGCACCCACGCGGACGTGGGCGCTCTTTCAACATCACAATCCGCTTGACGATTCGGTCACGGACATCGTCTGGTATATCATCCAGTTGCTTCTGTACTGGCTTCGGGATCACGACCCGATAGTGCATCAGTCTTTCCTGCGCCGCCCCGCGATGTACTTATCAATAGTCACATAGTCCCCGCTTGATATGCAGCACGGGCGTCCCGAATTTCAGCTTGCACAGCCGGGTCTTCGTCCCATGCATCTTCCTCAACAGCTGCCATCTGCTCGTCCAGTAACTCCCAGAGCCGGAACTTGTCCCGTAGGTGTAGCTTTGTAACAGAGTCAACCAACGAGTCGAAAGGTATTGATAATTCCACGCTTTCCGGTGACATTATTTTACTCCTTTTGGACTTCATTATAAGATTCGCCCGCAATTAATACTTTCGTGCATCCAGTCATTTGGTTGTGTGGGGTGCTGACTCGCGTAAAGACCGTACTCGCTGTCCGGGTCTTTGCGCCGGGCAGTTCCCCCGGGCGTCGCATGTCCGCCAGCCGCAATCTCGCCTGGGATATTGCTGCCATGATCTGTCCGTGATTGATCGCTCAGGTGGGTGCGTGCTTGTGTGACTCTAGCATCACGCGGCGATTCCTGGGTTCGGATGCGGCGGCGGGTATAGCGCTGCTGCTTGCGGGTGGGGGTCTGGTGGTGTGCTGGTTGGATTGTGGCAGGGAGCGGGTGGGGTGGGGTGACTGCACTACCGATTCTTGCGAGGCTGGCGCTGTAATTGCAGGAGTGGGGGGATCGGAGGTCGGGCGCTGGGATAAGCGCGGGAGGAGGATGGTGGCGATATATGGTGCAGATTCCTTTCGGTTCTTTGTTATTGGGATTGCTCTTTCTGCAGCTGAAAATCTCCAAGTTTCGTATTCATCGCCTTCATTTCTTTAATCGTCGGCAGAACATCAAAATACATTGTCGGATAGTTCCTTTTTTCATATCCATTGATTAATTTAAAGCCGCCAGATTTTTCATAGAACTTTATTGAGTCTTGTTTTGAATCAACTGTTATAAAGCGACAACCAACCTCATCGGATATTTTAAGTGCTTTACCGACCGAAGCAAGTAATAAGAACCTCCCCACGCCTCCCCGTTCATATTTCTTATCTACAGCCAAACGAGCGATCTTGATTGCAGGGTATTCTTTATATGGCGCTTCAATCTGTTCTTCTTCTCGAACGTCTTTCTTTCTGATGATATCGGTGGTGAATGCCACATACCCAACCAGCTGATTGAAATGACAACAAAGATACGTTTTGCTAATGAGTTCTTCTTGATTTTTGAGCGCATCTTCTTTTAAAAACTCGTTTAATTCGGGGGAGTTTGATTCAAAACCCGACACATCATGTCGTTTTGTGTATGGGACTATTTGTAATTCATCATAAGAGAAGCGTAGGCACATAAATTAGAATGGGTGTGTCTTGTACACCCTGATCGCCTCCCTAACAAACTTTACCTGTTCCTTCGTGGCTTTCGGGTTTCTCATGTTTTCCTCAAACTCGCGTACGTCCTCTGGGTCCTCTATGAGTAAGCCAAGTCTGATCGGTTCTGCCATGTTTGATTTCTCCTTTTGCAAACATATTTCATGCATTAATGGAATATAAACTTTACCGGTCTAAAAGATTTCGCATATCTCTATTATCCGATCCCCAAAAAAACTCGAAAACCATCCAGCCAATCCGCCCCCGAACGAATTCGCGGGCATCCGCGGGGCGGAGGTCGGGTGTACCAGACGTGAGCGCGGACAGCTGTGGGACGGGGTTTGGTAGATTCGGTTGCAGAAAAGGGGCAGGCAAGGTGGCGGCGTCAGTTCATGATTTGCTGCAATTACCACTGCCACGGCATCTTTTGGGTTTTCGCGTGGGCTGATGAAAAGACGTTCATCCAGCCCGTTAAATTGATCCCATTTTTGTTCCTTTTTGTCACCCCATCCGCAATAGACAATGGATAAGTGGCGTGCTGAATACGGAATGTTTCACAAATATCGATGAGTGATCACATACTGTAAGATCTTTGCATCAAGTACTGAAGAAACAAAAATGGGACCGATTCAGTTTGGAGTAGACACATCTTTTCATCACCCTAGTTTTCGCGTGTGGCTTTCTGTTAAGCGTCCTGCCCCACGCGTCGGGCAGTCCCTCAGGCGTTGCCTGCCTGCCAGCCGCAATCTCGCGGGATACTGTTGCCATGATCTGTCCGTGATTGATCGCTCCTGCGGGTGCCTGTGTGACCCTGGCGTCACGTGGCGATTCCTGGGTTCGGACGTCGGCGGTGGGGAATGGTTTGCGGAGGTGCGGGCGGGCGGGGGTCTGGTGGTGTGCTAGTTGGATTGCGGCAGGGAACGATGATGGGGGGGTGATGGTGATAACTGATTCGTGTGAGACTGGCGCCGGTCCCCGCGGGGATGGAGGGGGTGCGAGCGGAGGGGTAAAGCCCCAGCCGTTTCACTCCGCAATGAATTCGGGACATCCGTGGCGGAAAACTAACACTTTCGATAGCCTCTGCCGCGGGACATAATCTCTGTAATCCACACGACATCTCCATCGACCGCATAAATCACTCTATAATCACCTATCCTCAACCTATACGCTTCTGGATTCGCATCTTTAATCTTCTTTATATCGGCGCCAGCTCGTTTTAGTTTAGGACGATCTGTCAATACTCTTATTTTGGATATTAATCGTTCTTTGGTACTTTGATTGTAACTACTCACCCCCTCTAATCGGGGATACCGATAGCGAAAAGTTGTTTGCCTGCTTTTTGAGAAGCATTGACCGCCGCAGTCTTCCGCAGTCGATTTCACCAAATCACAAGACCGAACAGCAG
>JAYEFS010000147.1:0-3949 GCA_034658695.1 Methanobacteriota archaeon
ATCGAAAATCGTTGGCACCGCCATGCATATCTTTGTGGACTTATGAGGTGTCTTTTTGAGATAATGTTATATAAATGTATTTGCTTTGCGGGACGGTTCACTCAATTTTTCAAAATGAGAATTGCTGGATGGAACCGGTGCGAGAGAACTGATGCCGGATAGTGATGAAAAGCAATTCTCTCCTGACTTCAGCCCGGACGGGACTAAGATTGCCTACCATTCCTTCAATTCCGAGGATACACTCGACAAGATACACATCGTAAACGTCGATGGGACCGGTGCGACAGAACTGATGCCGGGAAGCAAGGAGAAGCAGTTCTCGCCTAATTTCAGCCCCGATGGGACGATGATTGCTTATGTCTCGTTCGATGAGGACGATCTTGACCGGGTCTACATCGTGAATACGGACGGCACAGGCAAGCGAAGGCTCACAACAGATGCCAGTGGCAGAGAGCACGATCCACACTGGAGCCCAGACGGTACAACGATTGTGTACAACGGAAACGTTGTGGTTCCTGTACCTGCACCACCATCAACTGTGGCATTGGGTGCAACGGATGCAGTGCCTGGTGAAGACGAAGAAGATGAACATGCCACCGAGACCTCCACACCCGGATTCGGAGCGATCGGGCTGTGCATGATACTGCTTCTACATTTGATCATGCGACAGCGATCACTTTGATTTGGATCTGCGCTCCTCATCACATGGGTGCTCCCCAGTCTCGCAGAACTCCTCAAAATGTTTTAGCCATGAGGGGTGCCCGGGTGAGGTCTGCACGAAGTTAACCAGATTTTTGATCTGTTTTACGGTTACCGAGTGCAGTTCGTGCTCCATCGTGCATGCATCCTTATCTGCAACCTTTTCGGGCACAGTTATAATCTCCAGGAAGGCTTTCAATGTATCGTGCCGATCCTTCACGACCAGTGCTATCCCCCTCCCTCTCTCGGTCAGTGTCACGCCGTCGTATTTTTTGTACGTGACACAACCCTTTTTATCAAGCTTTTTCATCATCTCAATCACGCTTGGTGGCGTGACATCCAGAATCTCTGCTATATGCTTTATTTTTGCATACCCATTAGTCTCTGTGATGTTGAGGATCGCTTCGAGATAGTCTTCGGCTTTTCGAGACAACATGATTAGTATTAGGGTAACCTACAATTTCAATTTTTCGCTGGGATGCTTCGGGTCAGATTCTGCGAGATGAATCGTTCACCCCCCATTGTCAATACATACATCCCATGGCAACTGTGACCGCCCGAACACGACACCGAACCCCCGCATCCGGAGCAGGAGCCTTGCATCTCAACGACCTCGATATATCCGGCATCCACCAGAGATTCAACGATCGCCATGAGAGTGGATCTCTTTAGACCCAGTTCTCTGGCGAGTGCGTCGGTGGTGGTCCCGCTGCTGATCCCTGACAGAATCTCCTTTAGCATGGCGCATCAGTCCTCATCAGTCCCTGTGGTAGATGCAGTAGAGCACCACAAGCGAGAACGGCAGCAGTAAGACCGCGGGCGCGTACGGCGGCGCGTACATCGCAAGAAATCCATCGAGTGTGTTGAACCACGGTCCCTCCTCGCCGCCGGGTATCGACTCTGTTATCATCGCGAAGATGTCGGAGCCTGCCATGATCCAGATGAGGATGCTGCCCATTGCGACCTTTGCGAACTGGTGGATCTCGCCAATGTTTTTCGCACCTGATAGGTAGAATAGCCCTGCGAAGAGCACGATCAATCCGCCCCAGCCGCCTCTGAAGATGTCGTTTGGTATCTCGAGAATTGCGGTTCCATAAGCAAACTCAGCCCCTCCTGCTGTCACGAGCAGATCGGCAAGTCCAAACGCCGTTGTCACGATTCCGAGTATGGCAAAGTAGATCGCAGCAGTTGGTGACGATTTCGATTGTAGTTGTGATTGCGATTGTTCAGCCATTTTTAAGCCACCCCCAGAAGAATCCCGATCAGGTGTATCAGTCCACCATAAGTAAATACCACGATTATAAGAACTCCAATGGATGCAATCAGCTCTTTCCATCCTTCTTTCAACATCATCGCAAACGTTGCAACGCATGGGAAGTAGATTGTAATGAGAACAACCGCTGTTATCATCTGGTAGGGGGTCATCAGATCCTCGAGTGCAATGAGTTGTGCAACAGCGAGGTCTTTTCTGAGGAATGCTGCAACCAGTGGACCCGCAGTCTCCTTGGGCACACCGAACCAGTTGACAAAGATCGGTGCCATAGCATCTCCGATCCACTGGATGACTCCAAGAAGGTACATAACATTCACGATTGCACAGCCGAGCATAACGAACGGAAGTGCGACTTTGAAGAAGCCAGCAATTCGCCCTCCTACCTTCTTTGCGATGTTATTCAGCAAAGGCTTCCGGTACGGCGGAACGTCGATCAGAAACTCAGGTGCCTTGCCCGGGACGACCTTGTTTAAGATATAGCCGAAGATGAAGTATCCGATTATGAGATAGAGCAGAATCCAGCCCATCAGATCTGGAACCACCGTGTCCATGATCCCGATCTGCGCGCCACACGGAATGAATATGGCAAGTAGCGTCATCATGATGAACCGCTGTTTCTTCGTCTCAAGAATTCTTGTCGCTGCAACGCCTGGCACATTGCATCCGAGCGAGAGAATCGTCGGAACGATCGCATACCCATGCAGACCGACCCTGTGCAGCACCGTGTCGAGAAGAACAGCAAGTCTTGGCATGTACCCGACATCCTCGAGTAGCGCAAGCATCAGGTAGAATATGAATATTGCGGGAAGAACAACGCCGATTGCAACAAAAATCCCTGACGTGAGCGCGCCGAACGCCTCGAAGCAGGTGTCAGAGAGTACAAACTCACCACTCTCTAATCCACCGGCATCAACCATGATCGCATAGAGCCAGCTTCCCTGACCAGGAAAAGCCCCCTGGAGCCATGGCAGCCAGTAGCCGTCAAAGAGTTTGACAAAGAATCCATCGGTCATGAGCGTCCCTGCAAACGAACCGAAGATACTCCAAAACCCATACATAATCGCTATTGCAACAGGTATCCCTGTTAACGGCTTTACCGTGAGTTCCCCGATCGCATCTTTCAGCGTATGCTCGTATTTCCCGAATGTCACGGTTTCCCTTGATATCTTGTCGATTAACGTCCACCGCTCTTCCAGACTGAGTGTCATGTCAAACCTCCCGCGTTTGCGACAATATCATCCACTTCAACGGGCTGTATGTCTTTAAGCCTCGATACCAGCTCCTTGATCCCCTCGCCGCTGATTGCGGTCGTCGGAACCACCGGGACGCCCAGGATTTGCTCGAGTTTCCTGGCATCGATTCGGATATTCTTATCCCACGCAACGTCCCACATATTGAGCGCGATCACAACGGGATAGCCTTCCTCGATTATCTCAAGTGCGAGATAGAGCCCGCGTTCGATCTTGGAGGCGTCAATAACAGAGATCACTTTCACATCCTTTGTTTCGTGAAGCATTGCGACAGCAACGTCCTCTGCTTTGTCTTTCGGGTCAAGAGAGAACGTTCCAGGAACGTCCACGAGCTCAACGTCCTCACCTTCGATCTTCATCCATCCTTTCGTGTAATCAACCGTGGTTCCGGGATAATTCGACTCTGTGACGTTCGCCCCTGTCAGGCGGTTGAAGAAGACGCTTTTACCGACGTTGGGGTGTCCCATCAGAAGTACCTTCACCTAGTCCACCTCCACAGTGATTCTCTCTGCCAGTTCCAGTCCGAGCGAGGTCTCAGCTTCGTCGACGATGACGACGACAGGACCCTTTATCGGCTGCTTTGTAATCATCCTGAGTCTCTTGCCGACACGGATTCCCATGCCAACCACCCGTTTCCGCAGATCTCCGTTGATATCAGCTACGGTTCCATTTTCATCGTAATCCATCTATCATTCATTAAAAGTATTGGGAAGAACAAAGAAATCTT
>JAYEFS010000148.1:0-3940 GCA_034658695.1 Methanobacteriota archaeon
TGCAAGAAAAACCAGTAGCAATCGGTTCAATCCAATTGGAAAGATGCTTTCGCTCCAGTACTAAAATGAAACAAAAATGGGACCAATTCAGTACGGGGTATACACATCCTTTCATCACCCTAGGTTGATACTCTCGTAAGTGTACCATCAGCTATTTTTTTTATTTTCCATCGTTCGATATGAGACTGGAATGATGAACGGACAGATAGGGTACATTCGGTCACCGTTCTAACTATTCTACGTCCACCCCCATCGGACGTTTCCAGATCCTGGATACTCAACACCGACGAAATTCCAGTTTAACATCTGATGACACGGCAGCTTCAACCCCGAAAGGTTTATGTACCGATCAAACAAACGTCAACGAATACATCAAATATGTCTGTATTATGACAAATATTATGGTCGTAATGCTCTGTCTGACTTTCCCATCCAGCGCACAGAGAGAACTTCCGCCCGGATCACGCGGGAGATCGAGACGCTGAATATGGGCGAGACTTGATTTGAGGATGTCGTGAGCACGGTCGGAACGATCCATGATATTGCAAACGGAGGTAAGATCTATGCGTCCCCGAAGTAGGTGTGTAATCGTCGTGCTCATTGCTTTGGTCTGTCTTACCGGAATCCCGGCTGTTGCGAGCGTCTCTGGCTGGCACCAGTTTCAGAAAGACTCCCTGAACGTCGGCACAACATCGGACACCGCACCCGGAAGCAACCCTGTTCTATTGTGGAGCATGCAGACCGGCGCAATCAACGTCCCCCCGCTTGTTGCGGGCAACCTGGTGTACGTGTACGACGCAAACGGCACGATGTGGGCATTTGACCGGAGATGCGGCAGCATGGTCTGGAGAAACGAAACCTCACCATGGTTTATCCAGTCATCAACACCCGCTTACGGGGATGGTAAGATATTTGCCGCAGAGCGCGACGGCGATCTGCATGCGTTTGATGCCGCGACCGGCGAGTGTCTCTGGAAGGCGCATGCCACCGATCATGCGCTCGCATGCCCGGTAACGTATCGTGATCACCGGATATATATTGGAGAATCATATTGCAAAGCGCCCGCCAGATACTTCTGTTACGATGAGAACGGAACTCTTGTCTGGAGCAGTTTCACAGAGGCGGCGGGCGCATTTGAGTGGTGCGGCGCATGCGTTGTGGATCAGTATCTCATCCACCCGACCAGTTCCGGGAATCTGGTGAGCATATTTCGTGAGAACGGAACAATAAGGGACATAATTAATCTCGCAGACGATCAAAACATCTCGTTTACACGTTCTGACGTGGGTAGGATCCGGGCGTCGGTCTCGCACCATCGCGGGTATCTATATGTTGCGTCGGAGTATTCACAGGAGCGGGGCTACATCTGGAAGATCGGGCTCGATTGCGGCAGGTTCATCGACTCCGGCTGGAGCACAGAGATCGGCTTCTCGACATCAACACCTGTCATCCATGGCGGACGTGTGTACGTCGGAGTGGGCGAGCACGGCTGCTCCGGAAACCTCGTCTGTCTGAATGACTCGACCGGAGATCTTCTCTGGTCGTATCCGGTGCCCGCCGGAGTCAAATCGTCGCCTGTTCTTTCGATCTCAGATTCTGATAGTGATTGTGGTGATGATAGTGGCAATAGTAGTGGTGATAGTAGTGGTAATGGTGGTAGTGATAGTGGCAATAGTAGTGGTGATGGCGGCGATGTGCACATCTACTTCACAACGGCGACTGCGAATGGTTCGCTCTACTGCCTGCGGGATTGCGGCGCGTCTGCAGAGCTTGCATGGACGTACAACCCGCCCGACTCCGGATACATACTTCAGGGCGCAGCGATCTCTGACGGGCTGGTCTATTTCGGAACTGGTGGCGGATATCTCTATTGCATCGGAAGAAGAGGCGATCTCAATTACGATGGGGAACTCAGCGCGGCGGATGCACTAATCGCTCTGCGGATTGCGGCTGGTTCCGAATCTTCGGAACCGGGGGCTGATGTGGACTGTGATTGCCGTGTGACATCGGTTGATGCGCTGATCATGATGCGGGCTGCGGCAGTTAGATTCAACACGCAGCAACATTTATGAAAAATGGCGGGGTTAAGTAACTTCATGCCCTCTACAAGACCCCATATCAAGATACAGGATCACCACCTCACAATCGGCGGCGTTGACACGGTCACGCTTGCACGGGAATTTGGAACGCCGCTGTACGTAACCGATGAAAAGCGTCTGCGTGAGAACTTCCGCACGTTCGCAGGAGCGTTCCCGAACGCAGACATCTACTACGCAGCAAAGGCGAACTGGAATCTTTCCGTCCTGCGAATCCTCGCATCAGAGGGCGCGGGCGCAGATGTCTTCTCTGACGGCGAACTCTATGTTGCGCTCCTAGCAGGAATTCCTGCCGAGAGAATCCTCTTCAATGGCAACTCAAAGACCCGACACGAACTCAGAATGGCAATCGACGCAGGGGTCCGCGTATCTGTGGACTCGTTGCACGAGTTACATGCGTTGTCAGAGCTCGCAGAGGAATCAGGGAGGATTGTTGATATTGCATTTCGGGTCAATCCCGATGTCTCGCCTGACACCCACCCGAAGATCGCAACAGGTCTTGCGACCTCGAAGTTCGGGATCGGGTATAAGGACGTGCTGCAGGCATACAAGGGAGCAAAGGAGCTTTCAGGAGTGAACCCGGTCGGGATACACTGCCACATCGGATCGCAGATTCTTGATGTCTCGCCATTTGGCGAGGCTGTTTGGCGGATGATGGATCTCGTCGAACAGATCACAAGGCTCGGAATCGATCTCGAATTCGTCGATCTCGGTGGCGGGCTCGGAATCCCGTACCAGACAGAGATGAAAGCGCCTACGCCTGCTGATCTTGCAAATATGATCCTTCCCATATTTGAGGAACGCTCCGAGGCTATTGGAATTTCGCCGAGACTCGTGCTCGAACCCGGCAGATACATCGTTGGCGACACAGGACTCCTTCTTACAGGCGTTAACACGGTGAAGCGGTCGGCAAAGAACTTTGTTGGTGTTGACGCCGGTCTCAACCTCTTGATCCGCCAGGCAATGTATGACGCATACCATGAGGTTGTCGTTGCAAACAAGGCGGACCTTATGGGGGCGGAGCTGTATGATGTCGTGGGTCCGATCTGCGAATCAGGCGACATCGTTGCAAAGGAACGCATGCTGCCAGCAATTGAACCGGGCGACGTGATCGCTGTGCTCGATTCCGGTGCTTATGGGTTTTCGATGAGTTCCCAGTACAACGGGCGAGTGAGGTGCACCGAAGTACTGGTTAATGGCGGCAGGGTGGATGTGGTGCGCAAGCGAGAGGATTACGGGGATCTGATCGCGAAAAATGTGATGCCTGCGCGGCTTTTGGGTGCATAGACTGGTAGATCAGTAGCGCATCAACCGAGGGCGAACCGAGACCGGACGAGCGATCGAGACAGTTCTTGGTGTATGCGCACGGGTTCAAACACCGGTATCCCGAGTGCACGGTGCGGAGGCTGAGTCAGGAACTGTTATCGAAGCCGAAACCGCGGGTGTATGAACCGGATGGTGCCGAGTATGTGAGTTTGGGGGTGGCACCGCTGGGCGCTGGTGTGCTGGATGAGATGGTGGATGTGGCAGAGAGCATTCTTTGGGATTATCGGCATGGGTTCAAGAGGGTGGATGATGCGTGGGTGTGCAGGGGGTGTGAGGGTATTGGCTCTATTGTGGGTGCATTGGATGAGGTGGGTTTTCTGATTCTCCTTGACATTGTGCAGGTAAACCTGTAGGGACCGCGTCTATTTTTACGGAACGGCAGGGTCAGATATAGGGTGATGAAAGGATGTGTATACCCCGTACTGAATTGGTCCCATTTTTGTTTCATTTTAGTACTGGAGCGAAAGCATCTTTCCAATTGGATTGAACCGATTGCTACTGGTTTTTCTTGTACCGTG
>JAYEFS010000149.1:0-3905 GCA_034658695.1 Methanobacteriota archaeon
GGATTGTATGACGACTCATGGACACACAACCGGCTCGATTACATACCGGATGCGTACACCACTGCGCCATACAACCATACCGAGTTCCAGTCACACCATTGTAATCCCTTACAAGGAATCTCATGTCCGTGATGCTCTCTGTCCATCTGCTGTACTGGCTTGCCTTATCGGTTCTGTGGGTCCGGTCGATCAGAACGATTGCGCGGTGTGACTGGAACTCGGTATGGTTGTATGGCGCAGTGGTGTACGCATCCGGTATGTAATCGAGCCGGTTGTGTGTCCATGAGTCGTCATACAATCCAAGGTATTTCAGGTGGTATGGACCATCAACGCCGTTATCCTCAATTGCGATCCCTGTGAAATTGAATCGTACAATATGTTTTCCGGAATCAAAGTGCGTGTAGTTAATTTTTGACTCGATACATGCTCCGTCGCGGTCATTCAGGTCCACTTTGATTGTGTAGCGCCCTGCCCGCATAACGTCCATTCCGACATCGATTGCCAGATGGTCGTATAGCCCGTCGCAATCGGTGTCCACGCCGCAATCAGAGTATCCGCAATCGAAACGTGCGACCGGCACATCGACTTTCGCACACATGCGGTCGTTGAATGCCACATCGTCGCAATATCCTGCTGAACCTTCCGCGGCTACCGATGCTACCGATAGGTTGAGATTGTGGCGACCCGGGGATTTCGGCGCCCATGAGAGGTTCAGGGGAACTTTGCTCCCTTTGGCGATTACCGGGATTGTGGTTGTGTTTATGGCGACACCATCCACGCTCATAGTCATTTTCACGTCGGTCTCATCGTGGAGCCCGTTGTTCTCCACGGTCACGCCGAATCTGGCATACCCGTCGCAGTCGATCCTCTCAGGGTGCCTGAATCGCGATATGCCCAGGTCATGGTCTGGCTTGGGATGCGATGTTCCGGTCCACACGATTGCGTTGTAGAATAGTTGGGGTTCAGCCCCGCCGTCGTCAAGCTCCGGGAAATGGTTGAAATAGACGCTTGCATATCCCTGATCCGTGCCAGTTACACTGTTTGCGATGATTGCGGAGTAACCATCCCCACTTCTTGCCAGAACCGATCCGGTCGTCGCGTCCCATGGATAGTTCGTAGTCAGTCTCTGGACATAGTAGGGATCATCCAGCCGCTCAAAGAGCGGGTGATCGGGGTAGTACAGCATGAAAACCCCGATTGTGTCGTGCATATTCCCTGCAATCTCAGCCATCCCGAACAACTGTGCAAGACCGATGTTGTTAGCCGCACTCGAATCAAATGTTCCCGCGGTTGCGATGATCCCGTGACCGTCTCGCACATACCTGCTGATTGCAGATATCTCATCGTCTGTGAACTCCCAACTGCCCCCGTTCCATGCGCACGAGATTATGAGCAGATCGGAGCCACAGGTGGCGAGATCATCGTATGCTATATTCTCCCTGTCAAGCGTCGTATAATCGATATCGACGAGATAATCGCCGTATATGTGCCAGTTCTTGTTCAGGTCGTCCTCGCCCCAGATCGCACTCCCGTTGTGATCGGTTCCCCATGAGTTGAGAACAGACGCGGTCACGACGCCGCAGGGGGACCAGAACGTGGTCCCGTTGATTCCGACTTTCGATGTCTCCGAATCCCGGGCGGTTATCGTAACAGCATATCTGCCCACATCCGGCGGAGTCCACGTAACCGAGAAATTTCCGGAATCGTCCGAATAGCCATGACTGGTGTAGACTGCTGTACCGTTTGCGCTGCTGATCGAGACGTTGATATCAGAACCAGGCACAGGCACACACTCGTCGGATTTGACACAGCCACTGAGCAGGTACGGAGTGCCTGCAACGGCATACTCTGGCGCATCCATCGCTATAACGAGTGTTCCGACCTTGAAACTGATAGCTCTCCTCCCAATTTCGTTGTTATGGCTTGCGATCACCCCTACACCATAATCGCCAGGCTCAGAATTTTTGGGAAGCGTGAAATCCACAGAGAAGCTGCCATCGCTACCCGATGTCGTGGTGTCTGACGCAACAACCGACCCATCAGGCGCGGTTGTGGTGACTGTGATTGCAGCTGGTATTGCAGTTGTCTCGTTTGATGTGGCGCCTGTGATCGTGACGCAATCTCCAGGATCATAGGTGCTGCCCGTCTTAAGAGGGATTCGTATCGTGCCGATCTCACCCAGAGCGGCTGTAGCGTTCACAACACCACAGCCATAGATGTTATCGCAACCAGCGTTACCGAGGTCGGTTGACGTGTTACGCAGAATCTCCTTGATCTCCGAGGGCGAGATGTAGGGGTTGTACTCAATAATCATTGCGGCAAGCCCTGACACATGTGGCGTTGACATCGAGGTTCCGCTGTGCAAGGCATACCCATCCCCGGAATTTGCATCAGGTGCACTCACACCAACACCAACAGCGCAGACGTCCGGCTTGATCCTGCCATCGGCTGTGGGTCCTCTCGAAGAGAAGGATGCAGAATCCAGATAATCCGTAATCGCCCCCACCGTGATCACCTTCCTTGCGGATGCCGGAATTCTGATTGTGCCGCTCTCTGATCCGTCGTTTCCGGCAGCCACACAGACAACAATTCCAGAATCGACTGCGCGATCGCATGCAATCTCCATCGGGGATGTGCCGTCGCCGTTTACATCGCCCCCCCAGCTGATCGAGAGTATATCGATGCCATACACGTCCTTCTCCGCAATGCACCACTCAATTCCAGCTATACAGTCAGAGGTTGCGCCATACCCGGTTTCATTCAGCACCTTCACACCAACGATCGTTGACATCGGCGCAACGCCCACATAATCCGAACCGCCCGCAGTTCCTGCTGCGATGCCAGCACAGTGAGTCCCGTGCCCCTCGTCATCATAAGGCTCAGTCCGCTCGTTCACAAAGTCCCTGAACGCAATCACCTTGTCGTCGTCTGTTGCAGGATCGTCGTCCAGATCATCGAGTGATGTGTGATTCGCATCGATTCCGGTATCAAGGACCGCAATTGTCACATTCTTTCCAAAAACCCCGAAGATTGCACGTGCCTGATCCGCTTTTATCACGGGAACGCTCGTATCAAGCAGCGCGTGTACCTTGTAGTCCGGATAGACCGCCTTAACCCCCGGATCTCTCGCCAGATACTCCAGATTCCCCGCAGGTATCTCCAGCGCAGAAGCACCTATAATTTCGTAATCATATTTCGTTTTTGATGCCAGTCTCTTCGATGCCAGTCTGGCAGATGTGCTCGCGGATCTGTAGGCGGCTTTTTTGGGCTGGTGATACAGGACAATGACATCAATTGTGTCATCTGCACGCAACATGCGTGCTCTGTTCTCCAGATTGTCATCAATTTTGTTGCTGTTCATGTCTACGACTGTCCGGAGATCTGCCGCTCCTACCTGATACGCGGCACAGATGCAGATCGCCACACAGATCAGCAGTAACAGAGTAAATCGAGATAATTCGCCTTTATTCGTCATATATTACCACGCAAGACCCTGGATTGAATCGGACGTCATCCGTGAGGATACACTCTTATATAGGGTATATCATACAAATATCTTCCGATATCGCGGGCTGCCGACCTGTGTTGCGCTGGATTACAATGGCGGCAAGATATGCGTTGATTTTTTGGGACCAGTATCAATTTGGGGCACTGGGGATCTGACCGAAAAATCCAGTAACACTGGCAGGGATCCGGGCTGGGTGCGGGGTTCGGTTTTGTGGTGGTGGCTATCCTTTCCCCAGGCTGGATTGTAACAGAGCTGTGCGAGTTGAATTTATCTGGTTCTGCCGTTTTCTGTGGTCGCTATCGGTACCTTCACATGTGTGGGGCCGCGGGCACCGCTCTGCGTCTCTGCGCCTTTGCGTTAAATCAGAGAAACGCCAAGACGCCAAGACGCCAAGACG
>JAYEFS010000150.1:0-3900 GCA_034658695.1 Methanobacteriota archaeon
GGGGGGAGCGACACAATAGAAGTCTGCGCTGATTACATGGATGCCGTGGAAGAGGGCAATGAAGAAAACAACTGCCGAGATAGGACATTGGTATGCAAAGACATTGTGATAACTGATATTTGGACTGATAACAGCACAATATACTACAAGATAAAGAATGCAGGAGATGAAAAAGTTGGAGCAAGTAACACATCACTAACTATTGACGGCGTTTTCACAACATCACATTATGTTGGTCCGTTAGAACCGGAGGAGGAGAGAACAGAAAGCATCATGTATACGTGGACATGCACAGGGGGGAGCGACACAATAGAAGTCTGCGCTGATTACATGGATGCCGTGGAAGAGGGCAATGAAGAAAACAACTGCCGAAATGTGACATGGACATGTCCACCAGACATCTCTGTTCGTCCGGCTTCGTTTGACGTAAGACTGCCACCAGGTGTTGTGAAGAGCTATACCTTGATCATTTGGAATATTGGGGGTGGCACTTTGGAGTTTAGTATGGGGGGCACAGATTCTCAGTTAGGCTGGCCAATAGAAACTGGTGGTGGCGAAACTGGTGGTGGCGTGCGTTCATCTCCAGCGCTTGGCGATATTGATGGAGATGGCGATATAGAGGTGGTGGTTGGTTCGGGATATTCGTGGGATCGTGATGGTATGGTGTATGCATGGCATCACAACGGCTTTATCGTGGCTGGATGGCCCAAGACAACTGGTGCGGGTGTGGAATCATCTCCAGCGCTTGGCGATATAGACGGAGATGGGGACATAGAAGTAGTAGTTGGTTCATGTGATGTGGAGGTGTATGCATGGCATCACAACGGTTCTACGGTAACTGAATGGCCCAAGACAACTAGTGGTGGCGTGCGTTCATCTCCCGCACTTGGCGATATAGATGGAGACGGAGACATTGAAGTAGTTGTTGGTTCAGCGGATCATAAGGTCCATGTCTGGGATTGTTCTGGAATATATAATCCAAATAATATCGAATGGGGAACGTTCCATCACGATGTTAGAAATACTGGATTATATGAGACAAAACCACCGAGGAAAGCGGGTTGGTTATCTGGATATGTGACAAATGGCATATTATACTCGGACAATCAAAAAAATATCACCATAACATTTAACACAAGTGGTCTTGAGTTTGGCGATTATCATGTGAACATCACTATTGCCAGCGATGACCTCAACGAGAATATAGTAATCATCCCTGTGCGGCTAACCGTAGCACCACTTTCGCAGAAAGGCGACATCAACCACGATAACCAGATCACCCCCGCGGACGCCACGATCGCGCTCCAGCTCGCGGCAAGCGGAGCATACGACCCAGCAGCCGACGTCAGCGGCGATGACCGCGTCACATCCCTCGACGCGCTTATGATCCTGCATGTGGCGGCAGGAGCGATCAGTCTGTGAGGGTAGCGATGTGGTTATGCGACCAGCGGCATCGGATGCCCCGTGTTTTACTGCGGGTGGCATGGTTGGGACGAAAGTCGCCACACTTGCAGACCGCCCGATGCCCGGACCTCACCGGGTCGACGTCAATGACCGGGCATCCAAACAGCCCGAGTTGTCCCCAATTTGGGTACAACTGAAATCACAATCACCGGATGGCAAGCATTCCCGCAACAGACTTTCACAAACACCTAAAGCCACACCACAACATACCAGAACCGCAAACACCTCACCCCTGCACCAGACCGCACTCAGCTACGAGACAGCAGTTTCGGACGGCGGCAGGCTGGAACTAAAAACTCAAGGGATACGCGAGAAGCCCGTCCTTCTCGCTGCGCAGGAGTCCCGGGCGATTCCGGCGGAGGCATCCGAAAGCGCACCCGGACTTTGGGATGACCCGATCGATGATCCGGGACTGGAACGATTTTGTCCGATTGGGCGGGACAAGCGTTCTCGATTCCGATCCCATTACTTATATTCTGCTGACAGAACTGATAGCGAAAAACTCTTGAGAGGTTTAATCGGCAACGTATGATCGAGTGGGATGGGACATTATCGGTGATGATGCACCGGTACCGGCATCCCACTCTCATGCAGGTTCCCGGATGCGGGGATCGATCCGGTAGACTCGTGGAAAAGTTGTGCACGATGTGACTCGAACCATCTCAATTAACCATCGGAAAATCGTCCCGGGTTTATCACACTATATCAATATTTCCGATATATCTTGCTTCTGTGCCCTGTTTCCATAACCAGGATCAGCAGGCGATCCTCTGTTATTCCCATGATCACCCGGTATTCCCCTACGCGGTGGGTGTAGAGCGGATGACGTTTCGTCCCTTTGATCTTCTTGACATGAGCGTAGGGATCCTCCCTGATACCATTGATCGACAGAATGATCCTCTGCGCAACATCTAATGGGAGATTTTTGAGATCCTTTCTCGCTTTTGCGGTATAATTGACCTTGTAGCTCATAGCAAGTCAAACTCTTTCATGATCTCTTCTTCGGAGTGCAGGCGCCCCTGTTTGATGTCTTCAAGTGCCTCTTCGATTCCCAGTACCCCCTCATCGCTCAGTGGTTCGCAATCGATCGCCAGATTCGTCAACCGTACAACGACTGAATTATATGATTCACGAGGATGACGTTTCAGATTCGTCAGCAGGTCCTTCACACTGGGTTCTATGCAGATCGTTGTGGTAGCTGCCATATAGGATACTATAGATTCCTATATGTTATAATAGTATCCGGTTCCCTGACCCCGGTCACAAGAACCCTTTGCAGAGCTACTACTCGTGTGTCTCGATATTGCTCTGTTCCCGACAACGGTTACGTCTGATGTGGTGCTGCCTGGTGTTATTGATGCGATGGAGTGTTCGGGTACGTTCTATCGGCTGGACAATGTGCCGGTCTACAACGAAAAGGTTCACTGACTCGCCGTTTTCGTTTACGAAGAGTAACGAGGACACACTGCAGCAGCTCTTTGATACGATCAAGAAGATGGCTTGAAGCAGGATTGATGTGAACGAGTTGTGAATCGTTCACATCGCCAACCTTTTTTAGAGACAGGTGTCTGGGGCGTTCTAAGATGTACACCGTAATAAAAGAGAAATTCGAGAGGATTGTGGCAGAGAACGATCTGCTGGACGAGACGGTGGTTATAAGAGCGAAGCCCCTGACACGGAAGAAGCAATAGGAAATCCCGGGAGTGAGGACTTCCCGATATTAAAAGGTGTCGAACGGCTGATGCAGGCGGAGTTTTCCGGATGTTTTGGTCAGGCGTTTACAGACATGTATGGCGACTTTGAGGGGACGCTTCAGGATATCCTCGCTATGGAACTTATACTTCACACCGCCACAACTTGAGCTTTTTCAAATCTCTGAAACCGTAGTGTGAGCAAGGCGCTGAGTCCTTGTTTGTGGGTTGTATCAGTTTGGTTCCACCAATAAAAAAAAGCGCAGTTTATGCCGGTACTGAGTATAACAACAACTACAGGAAGGCGATCTTTGTTGCAACGCTGAATGCGGTATCTCGGGATGATCGAGGGAAGCGTTCACTGCAAGGACAAGGGTCCTGCTGAGTGCGGTCTGGATATGCTCGAGTTTCTGAGGTGCACAAGGGGGGGGGCGAGGATCGCACTGGTTAGATTTCAGCCGGTTCCTGCACCCCAGCAAACTGAAATTGGTCGTGTCCGTGTGAAGCACGTGCGCATCAAACGAGACGTGATTCATGGATTCCGAGACTATCTGGTTGAAAAATTCAGTGCAACCGTATTCATAGATTTTATCCAGCGTTCTTCCGAGTACGTCGTCGTTAAGGTGTTCCGGAAGCACGCCGTCCCCCAGCAGCCGTTCTGTTGGGAGCTTTTCAAAATATTCGGGGTAAAGATATAATCTGCTTTCGTTAAACCCCAAACCATTCAAGCACATAGCTTTAATCA
>JAYEFS010000151.1:0-3898 GCA_034658695.1 Methanobacteriota archaeon
CGATGCGGTCGAGCTCGGACGCGATCAATTATCTCATTATGCAACGCGTACGCTGGCGAAAATCGGCGCAGGTTCGGTTCAGCCGCTGATCGAGAGGATCACTGACCAGATGGACAATCCGGTATTTGATGAAAAAGGAGATGGGGATGGCATAACCAATATGGTTGACGCACTCTCAGGAATCGTAGACCCGCGCTCGTTTGATTTCATGGTAGAACTCCTCGACCGCTTCAAGGATACGGAGCGTTTCGAGGAGCTGGCACACCTGTGTAGTCGTTTCCATGATCAGCACAATCCCGAGATAATACCCCTGCTGAGGGCTCTTGTAAATGAATACGACGATTGCGATGACTCATTCAATCAGGTGGCAGTCGACGCCAGAGATGCAATTAGGTGTCTTGAGGTTGACCAGGTGATCGATTCCGATGACTGGGTAATCTATGGGTGCTGCAATATCTGTAGGGATTATGATCATCATAGGGAGTGGTGTCGGGCATTCGAGGAGCATAAAACCTTTGATCACTTCTGCCTCGAATGTGAACCCATTGAGGATTTTCGCTGTGATGTGTGCCATCTGAAGCGTGTTTTGTTGGCTCCGGGCGACGTTGACGATTCTGGGGACATCGCCGCGGACAGCTGCAATATCGATAACATGCCGCCGGTGTACGCGAATCTCAGATGTCATCTGGAGCAGGAGGTGTTCTCCGACCGGTTCAAAATCACAGCCAATTACGACTACGTTGGCGGGTTAATAGTTCTTACGAATGATCATGGTATCGAATTTTGTTTTTGGTACGATACACTCGATGATCTGGACGTGTTGCGAGATTTCTTCAGAGGAAAACGCAGCCATTTCCCTGGCGAAATGCGGTTCTTTATAAATTGCGGTGAGTTACTCGGCAAACCCGACCTCGATATCGACGGTGAATCCGGAAAAGCTGTCCGAAACGATCGCGGCGTCGCCACTGCCATCTATGAGTGTTATCAGTTTGGATTGGAACTGGCTTTTGATCAGGAGGCAATCGACGTATTGGTGGCGATCATCGATACCCAGCGGTTTCTGCTGCTATGTGATTCGTATACACGCCTGGACGAATTCTACGAGAACACGGACGATATAATCTCAGCTATCAGGTCGTTGAAGGAATCAGGTACACTGGGTGAACTGGGCGGATTAGCAGAAGAGTTAGAGATTGAGGAGCCGCAGCCATGCGACCATGAGTTTGAACTCCTGAAGACGCACAAGAAGTACACTGTGTACCGGTGCACAAGGTGCGGGGAAACAAAGAAAGAATTTAATTAGATTCGATCGGAATCATAGTTTATGTACTTTCATCTAATCGGGAACTTCAACACCAGTGCGCCCGTAGATCAAGCAGATGCGGACGTAACAGACTTCATGAATGCTGCAAATGAGACACTGCTGGCAAAGGGGGCGCCTCTGGGAAAAGGCGCGAGAATACTGAACTGGCATATCGAGGGGAGCAAGATACATGTCGAGATCGATTCTGATCGATATGTGCGCGCCCACGACGCGATTCTTCGATTGAAAAAACCTCTCGCAGCGCTTCTCGGAAAAAAACACCGCATAGGTATCAGAGGAATTGAAATAGAGTCGTTTGTTGCGAGAATACCATCAGATAATCCGGTAAGGGCAACGAATCTCCCCTACGTCTCAAAGATCGAGTTCGATTGCGGGGAGATCAACATAACAATGGAGATCGACGAATCGCAGATTCAGAACAGGATACCTGATCGGATAATCACCTTAATTGAGGATAAGATCGCAGCGCAGGAGTATGGGGGGAAGGAGGAGCACTGGAATCTGTTATGGGAGAGTGCGGAGAAGCCTATCTTGAATAAAGCGGACCCGACAACAGAACTCATCGACCGCAACTGGATCAGACACGGGGCGGCACGCGGGCAGTGGATACACGGTCCCGAGATCACCAGAATCTTCCGCGCATTCGAAAGCATCGTCAAGAAGGAGGTTCTCGACTTTCTCGGGTATCAGGAGATGATCTTTCCAAAACTCGTGTCGTGGGATGTCTGGAAGAAGTCAGGGCATGCGAAGGGTGTGTATCCTGAAATTTACTACGTCTGCCCACCAAAAACGAGAGATCCGGAGTACTGGGAGGAGGTTTCTGACTATTATAAGGTCACGCACGAGATTCCGATTGAACTGATCAGGGAGAAGATCGATGACCCGATCGGAGGGCTATGCTATGCCCAGTGCCCACCGTTCTGGCCATTCATGCAGGGAAGGACGATTGCGGACGAGACGTTTCCGGTTCGGGTCTTTGACCGGTCAGGGACATCGCACCGCTACGAGAGCGGGGGCATCCACGGAATCGAGCGGGTGGATGAGTTTCACAGAGTCGAGATCGTCTGGATGGGGACACCGGAAGATGTTGTCCAGGAGTCAGAGCGCATTCAGGAGCGTTACAAGTACATCTTCGAGGATATTCTCGAACTGAGATGGCGAAAGGCATGGGTTACGCCGTGGTTCATGGCGCAGGAAGGCTTGACAGGAACCACAGGAAGTGAGAAGGTTGGTACGATCGATTACGAGTCGCTCATGCCGTACCGGGACGGATGGCTCGAGTTCCAGAATGTGAGCGTGAATGGCGACAAATATCCGCTCGGATTCAACGTGAAATCTCAGAGCGGCTCTGAACTGTGGAGCGGATGCTCAGGTGTCGGACTTGAGCGGTGGGCGAGCGCGTTTCTCGCTCAGAAAGGGCTCGATTACGAGAACTGGCCGCCTGCGTTCCAGGAGATCGTTGGTGAGCTACCGAAGGGTTTCGTGTTCATGTGAGTTGCGCATCAGCGATCGCACAAGTTCACACAACTCGCACCCCGTCGGCTCCGCGCCGGTATCTGCCAAACTCGGAGTCAATGAGCCCCTTGCCACGAAATACAGGTCCGTCCACGCACGCCCGTTCTCCGGATGGATCGATGCAACAGGCTCCGCAGACTCCGAGCCCACACTTGATGTATCGGTGCAGGCTGAACTGGGAATGATCAAGATCAAAACCTACCCCATCCAGTCTTTGGAGGAGCGCATACATCATCGGCTCAGGACCGCATGAATATATGTTGCAACCCGCAGTCTCGTCCAGCAGATCCGTGACAAGACCGTGAAGTCCTGCCGAGCCATCGTCGGTTGCGATCATAACCGCTCCGGAATTCTCGAACCTGCGCTGAAACAGGAGTTCCGCGCAGGTGCGTGCGCCAAGCAGTGTCACCACATCACACCCCATCTCGTGCGCCACCTCTGCAAGCGGTGCGAGCGGTGCTGCACCGACGCCTCCGGAGACGATCGTTATGGAATCGTGATTACTGATCTCAAAGCCGTTGCCATAAGGTCCTCTGATGCCCACGGTGTCTCCGGGAGCGAGTTCGAAGAGTGCTGATGTCGCATCTCCCACCCGCTGCACCGTGATTGTATTACAATCCGACAGCGACATCGGAACCTCATCAACACCCCTGATCCAGACCATGACGTACTGACCCGGCGTAAAATCAAACGAACGATCGAAAACGAACGATTTGACCGATGGAGTCTCTTCTCTGATCTCAACAATCGTTGTGCTGTATGGTTTCATGATCATTCAGCGAAATTCGAGACCCATTCCGGCTTTTCGGGTGGACTTGCAGCAAGCATGCCCCTCCATGCCTCATCGGTGAGTCTCTCGCTCATCGGATGCTTGAACTCGTAATAACTCATAACAGGACCAGCCCCAACGAGGATTCTCCCATCCGGGAGCTTGTATGCGACAACGATCAGATCAACGTATCCGACGCCCTCTTCCAGAACCTGCTGTGTATTGCCATCGGTATGCACATCGGCAACAATCGTCGTCTTCTTTGCTTTATCCTCGACACCAGCGATGAC
>JAYEFS010000152.1:0-15271 GCA_034658695.1 Methanobacteriota archaeon
GTTCATTCGCGAAAGCCGGGGCGGGAATTTACACCTGCACACAGGCGATCGAATCAGGCGATAATGTGCGGTCAATCGAGATGCACCTCCTGGGTGGTCAGGTCGGGACGCACGAAATTGCAAGTGAGGTGTATTACCAGTTTGAGGGCAGTCCGAAGTCCCCGACTCGGTACGAGATACTCACACTGATCGTGGAGCCGGGTCCTACGCCCACGCCCGCAGGTACCACAAAAGCTGAAATGAAAAGTCCCGGATTCAGTGTTATTTACGCTCTTTGCATGTTATTATTTGTCTGGTATCATAGAAGATGCGATACCGATGGATAGATCAGAGAGTGTCAAGAAACTTGTCGGGCTCCTCTCAGCCGATGAATATGGGGATCTGGTCTCTGAGCTGCTTGTCGAGAAACTTGCCGGGGCGCGAAGGCGCAATATTTTTGTCGCCAAACTTCAGGAGCTTGCAAACGAGCTACAACGATCGATCAGGAGATTGGGCTCACTCCAATGGAGCAGGATGTGCTTGATTTTGTGGTTACAACAAAGCAGTCGTTGAGCGCAAGCGAGGTGTCCAGAGGGCTGGGGGCGGAGTATCTGAGTTTGTGACACAGGACGCATGCATCGAGTGTCTTGAATTTGCTCGTCTCAAAAAGATCACGCGGAAAGATTAAAGTAGCTCACAGTTATTACTTCACAATGCCTGACGAGGTGGTGATGGAATGCCTCAAACAGCGAGGCGAGGAGCCGGATAGGCGCTCGCCGGTCAGAATCGCGGTTGGGACCGGGGTGCCTCTGGCGGTGGTGCTTGAGGTGATCGGTGGGCTGCTTGGATCGGAATGAATAACAGAATACGGAGGTGACTAAAAATGGATAGAATCAAAGTAATTGCAGGAGTATTGATTATGATCGTACTTGTGGGGATGCCTGCTGGTGCGCAGGCAGAGGGGGATGGTGTGCTGGTTGCGATATATCTACGGAGGAAACGAAGATGAAAAGAATTGCATTTCATAATAGAGAAAGAGAAACCGATGAGATCATGAGGATACTGGACGCAGAACCGTCCCTGATCACCTTCGTCTACGGTCCGATCAACAGCGGCAAGACCACGATGATCAGCCATCTGATAAAAGAACTGCCCAAGGACTATGCCCCGTTCTACATTAATCTGCGCGGCAGGTTCATTACGGATTATGAAGACTTCTTAAACGTCCTGTTCGAGATCGACGAGAGGGAGGGGGATGACAATGTCACTGAGTATGCGAAATCGGTGTTAAATGATCTGGGTGCAGTCAGTGGAATTCCGATACCGATAAACTTGTTCGAGCGGATATTTGAAAAAAAAGATAAAAGCAAGGATGTGTTTAAGTACATCGAGCAGTTCTTTATCGAGATATCAAAGACGCGTACACCGGTCTTGATCATCGATGAATTGCAGGTGCTAGGGGATTTGAAGATCGATGGGTTGCTGATTTACAAATTGTTTAACTTTTTTATCCGATTAACAAAAGAGATGCACTTAGCGCATGTCTTTGCAATCACATCAGACTCGCTTTTTATTGGAAATGTCCACAGTGAAGCGATGCTCTCTGGTAGGTGCAGATATCTCTTGGTGGACGACTTTGATAAGGATACGACAATGGGCTTTTGGGAGAATTATGGATTTGGCGCGGGGGAGAAGGAACTTGCGTGGCATTACTGTGGTGGAAAGCCGGTATGTCTGGTTGAGCTGGTGAATGCGAAAGTCAATAGGAAAGATGTAGAAAATGAGGCTAAAAAGTTCTTAAAGATTAGAAAAAGTCAAATACTATCAATATTCGATGAAATAGCACTTGGAAAGATAGAATATTCAGAAAAGGCTTTGATAGATGAGTTTAAGAATTTTAAAAAGGACGAGCTGGTACAATACGATAAGGTAAATAAAGAGAAAATATTTCTTGTTGAAAGAAATGTATTGTTCATTGACCCGACACAGAGAATAATAAAGCCGCAGTCGAGGCTGAATCTGCTTGCAGTGCGTGAGGTGATTTCTGATGCGTAAAATTGGGATCGCTGTCTGGGTGTTGCTTGTGATCGCGCTTGCCGGGCTGACCGCTGGTGTGCAGGCGCAAGGGGCTGATGATGGGCTTGTGGCTGAGTGGCATTTCGATGAGGGGTCCGGGAGTGTTCTTGCGGATAGTTCAGGGAATGGGAACGATGGGGTGATTCATGGCGCGACGTGGGTCGAGGGGAAGTTTTGGGCGAATCCATTTATGGTGATAAGGAGCACCGATCAGGAGGGTAACGATGAGGCACATAGAATTTCACAATAGAGAAAAAGAGACGAAAGAGATCCGGGATATTCTGGATGCAGAGCCATCTTTGATCACATTTGCCTACGGTCCGATCAACAGCGGCAAGACGGAACTGATCAACAATTTGATAAAAAACCTCCCTGATAGCCAGAAAGTGTTTTACATAAATCTGAGAGGCAGGTTCATCAGCAACTACGACGAATTCGTAAGAGTTCTCTTCGACGTAGAACACGAGGCAAGATATGAGCGGATAAAGGAGTTTCTGAAGCCTGTGGTGAATGTTCTGCCAGAGAGCTACTCTGGAATTCCAATACCGAAAGACCTGTTTCTAAAGTTATTCAAGGAGAAAGAGGTAGAGGATGCTTTTGTTTACATAGAAACTGTCCTCAGAGCTTTTTACAAAAACGATCAGAACCCAGTGCTTGTGATTGACGAGTTGCAGGTGATCGGTGACCTTAAAGTGGATGGTTTGCTGATTTACAAACTCTTTAACTTCTTTGTGCGACTGACAAAGGAGTTGCATCTGGCGCATGTCTTCGTGATCACTTCTGATTCACTCTTCCTCGAACAAGTTTACACAGAGGCGATGCTGCAGGGACGAAGCAGATATCTGCTGGTGGATGATTTTGATCACGAGACGACACTGGGTTTTTTGGAGAACTATGGATTTAGCGAGGAGGAGAAGGAATTTGCATGGCATTACTGTGGTGGTAAGCCAGTTTACCTTATAGAACTAACAAGAGTGGAAGATGTGGAGAAGATGGTTGCGAAGATGTTAAAAATCAGAATAAGCCAGATAGGCGAGTTATTAAATTCTCTCAGGGCTTATGGCGGGGAGATCGAGTTTCGAGGGGGACTCCACGAAGTTGTCTATGATGACGTAGTAAAAGAGTTATCGAAGTTAAAAGAAAACGTGGACCATGCGTATGAGTATATTACGCCAGAGATAAGTTATCTTGTGAGGAACAACATCATTTTCGTCGATCCACTGGAACATACGATGAGAGCCCAGTCGAGGCTGGATCTGCTCGCGATTCGAGAGGTGCTGGAAAATGCGTAGAATCGGGATCGCTGTCTGGGTGCTGCTTGTGATCGCGCTTTTTGGGCTGCCCGCTGGTGTGCAGGCGAAAGGGGCTGATGATGGGCTTGTAGCGGAGTGGCACTTCGATGAGGGGTCCTGGAGTGTTCTTGTGGACAGTTCAGGGAATGGGAACGATGGGGTGATTTATGGGCGAGTTGGGTTGAGGGGAAGTATGGGGGCGCGTTGAGTTTTGATGGGGTGGATGATTATGTTAACTGCGGGAATGATGGAAGTTTGAAAAGATCTAATACAGATTTTACTATTGAGGCTTGGATTAAATTAAATGGCTATTCATCTTCTTGGGTAGAAGCTATATTATCAAATCGAATCTCTGGTGGTGGTGTTGGAAGTCTGTTCTTTGTGCGTGGAGAAAAAGATGCCCTAAACACGCGTAAAGTTACTTTTGATACATCCGTAGGCACTGAATCAGGACCGCCAAGAATGGTATTTGGAATTACTCAACTTCAGTTAAACCAATGGTATCATGTTGTCGCAACTTTTCAATATAAGGGTGGAGATGCAAACGAAGTGACAATATTCGTCAATGGAGTAGCTGAAGATACAGCAACGTTGAGAGGAATAGGGAGTCCTGATACACAACCAACTTGGATAGGATGGGAACCTTCTCAAAACGTGGATTACGATTTCAACGGTATCATCGATGAAGTCCGCATCTACAACCGCGCCTTGACCGCCGATGAAATCATGTCGCATTACGAAGGAAAACAAACCGCCTTAACCCTGACAAAATCCCCCTCCCCACACTCTATCAAACAAGGTCAGACCACGACGGTAACCCTCACCGTAAAGAACACCGGCACAACCGAGATAACCGACATCGAAGTATCAGACACAATCCCCACAGGCCTATTTTTAGTCAGCGGCGAAACTTCGAAGAAATATACTTCACTAATACCAAAGGACTCGCGAGAGTTTCAGTACGTCCTGCAACCGAGCGATGTCGGGACGTTTAATCTGGACACAGCCACAGCAACATACTCAGATGAAGAAGGAAATTACCACACAGTCGAATCAAAAACCGCCGCTATCACGGTGATCCCATCCCCGGATCGGCCAACCGCACCACAGACCGTACCAAAATCTTCCACAGAGATCTCGACTGCAAGCGTGCATCTCCACGGCGAGAAGACGGACGTTGTCATGAGCGAGGAGGTGCTCCTGAAACTCTCCGCGGTGAATATCATCGGAAATCCCCTGATGCATGTGCAGGTTATCATCATCCCGCCGTCCGGCTGGAGCGTGACCTCATCCGAATTCGCAAAGTCCGGAGCCGGGCAGTACACGACCACTTATGATATTGAATCCGGTGTGGGCAGGGATATTGAGGTGCGGATCATTCCTAACCAGATCGGGGATGATTTCCAGGTGCAGGGCAGGATCATCTATTATTTCGGAGATGATTCGGATACGAGAGATGATCACACGCTCACCCTGCCGATTACGGTGCGGGCAGAGGCGAAGCAGGCAGCAGGCACATCGGAGTCTGAGGGGCAAGTGCGCCCGGATTTGGGGCGGTGTTAGCGGCGGCAGGGGTGCTGTTTGTAGCGTTATTAACCAAAAGAAGAAGAGGTGATTGAGATGATGGATCTGCTTGAACTGCATCTCAAGAGGCGAGGCGAGGCGCCGGACAGATGCTCGCCGGTCAGGATCGCGGTAGACGGAATGCCGCTTGCAGCGGTGCTTGAGGTAACCTGCGGGATGCTTGGGTCGGAATGACAACGAGATGCATAAGTAATTCGGATGAAAATAGGAGTCAATAGGAGAGGAACAACATGGGACATATAGAATTCTATAACAGAGAGAAGGAAATGATGGGGCTGACGAGGCTACTCAGCACAGATCCAACATTAATCACCTTCATCTACGGACCGATAAACAGCGGCAAGACAGAACTTATCAATAATTTAATAAAACACCTACCCAAAAGTCAGAAAGTGTTTTACATAAACCTGAGGGGGAGGTTCATCAGCAACTACGACGAATTCATAAAAGTCCTCTTTGACGTAGAACACGAGGCAAGATATGAACGAATAAAGGAGTTTCTCAAACCTGTGGTGAATGTTTTGCCAGAGAGCTACTCTGGAATTCCAATACCAAAGGACCTGTTTCTAAAGTTATTCAAGGAGGAAGAGGTGGAAGATGCATTTGTGTACATAGAAACCGTTTTCAGGGCTTTTTACAAAGATGATTACCCTCCAGTGCTTGTGATTGACGAGTTGCAGGTGATAGGCGACCTGAAAGTAGATGATTTGTTGATTTACAAACTCTTTAATTTCTTTGTACGATTGACGAAGGAATTGCATTTAGCGCATGTATTCGTGGCTTCGTCTGATTCGCTCTTCATCGAGCAGGTTTACAGTGAGGCGATGCTGGAAGGCAGGTGCAGGTATTTGCTTGTAGATGATTTTGATTGCGAGACAACGATGGATTTTTTGGATGAGTATGGATTTACCGATGTGGAAAAAGAGGTTGCATGGGACTACTGTGGCGGCAAGCCGATATATCTCGTTGAGTTGATAAATACGGAGGAAAACCGAAAAGAGAAGGCAGAAGAGATGCTTGGAATAAGGAGGGGGCAGATCGAAGGGCTCATAGAAGATGCAAGGGAATTCGGATACAAGCTATCTTATGGTGAAGAGAGAATCGTGCTCGGCGAGGAGCATATACTTAAAAGTTTAGAGGAGTTCAGGGACCGGGATTATATCAAAGCAAGTGGGCTTTCAAAATCGGTTAAACTCGGTCTGATCAAGGCGAACATCCTCTTTCTTGACTCGGTTAAGCAAATCATCAAACCACAGTCGAGGCTGGATCTGCTTGCGATGCGAGAGGTGATTTCAGATGCGTAGAATTGGGATTGCTGTCTGGGTGTTGCTTGTGATCGCGCTTTTCGACTGCCCGCGGGTGTGCAGGTGCAGGGGGCTGATGAGGGGCTGGTTGCGATATATCTATGGAGGAAAAGAACATGAAAAGAATTGCATTTCACGATAGAGAACGAGAAACCGACGAGATCATGAAGATACTGGACGCAGAGCCGTCCTTAATTACCTTCATCTACGGACCGATCAACAGCGGGAAGACCACGCTGATCAGCCATCTGATCAAGGAACTGCCCGAGGACTATGCCCCTTTCTACGTTAATCTGAGAGGGAGGTTCATCACAGATTACGAAGACTTCTTAAACGTCCTATTCGAGATCGACGAAGAGGGTGGGGTTGATAATGTCGCCGAGTATGCGAAATCAATATTGAAGGATCTGGGTGCAATCAGTGGAATTCCCATACCAATAAATCTGTTTGAGCGGATATTTGAAAAGAAAGATAAAAGCAAGGATGTGTTCAAGTACATAGAGCAGTTCTTTGTGGAAATATCAAAGACGCGCACCCCTATCTTGATCGTCGATGAATTGCAGGTGATAGGGGATTTGAAGATCGATGGATTGTTGATTTATAAATTATTTAACTTTTTTATCCGATTAACTAAGGAACTGCATTTAGCGCATATATTCGTAATCACTTCTGATTCGCTCTTCATTGAACGAGTTTACAGCGAGGCGATGCTGGAAGGCAGGTGTAGGTATTTGCTGGTGGACGATTTCGACAATTCAACGACTATAAATTTTTTAGACAAATATAAGTTTAGTGATACTGAAAAGGAGGTAGCATGGAATTACTGCGGTGGCAAGCCCGCGTGTCTGGTTGAGTTGATAAATGCAAGAGAAAACCGAAAAAGAAAGGCGGAAGAGATGCTCAAAATAAGAAAGGGGCAGATAGAAGAGATAGTGTATTCGCTGGAAGTGAAGGACAAAAAGATGTTTGCTGCAGTGGTGGGAGTCTTTTCGGAATTTAGGGTGAAGGAGAAGACTGGATACAAATATTTGAGTGACGAAATCAAGTTTTTGGTCGGAAAAAACATCATTTTTGCAGATTCGGCGAATAAGGAATTGAGACCGCAGTCGCGGCTGAATCTGCTTGCGATACGAGAGGCGATGGAAAATATGTAGATTCGGGGTGGCTGTCCGGGTGTTGCTTATGATCGCGCTTTTCGGGCTGCCCGCGAGTGTGCAGGCAGAGGAAGCGGATGATGGGCTGGTTGCAGAATGGCACTTCGATGAGGGGTCTGGAAGCGTTCTTGCAGATAGCTCCGGGAATGGGAATGATGGGGTGATTCATAGTGCGACGTGGGTTGAGGGGAAGTATGGGACGGCGTTGAGTTTCGATGGGGTGGACGATAAAGTTAAACTTCCATATTCTGTGATTAACGGCTTAACAGATGTAACATCGGAATTTTGGATAAAAACGACTGATGATTGTGCGGGGATACTAACTGGTGCAAATTCTGTTCGCGACAACGAATATTTAATTTATTGGAATTACGCAACCGAAACACACCCCCATATAAAACAACACATAAAAGACGAAATTCATATAATTCCAATAAATATCATAACTGATGATAATTGGCATCATATCACCGTAGTAAGAGAGATATCAAAAGTAAGCGTTTATGTGGATGGGACATTCAAGGGACTATGGACGAATGCGCCAACCGGAATTCTTGCCATAGATCCAAGTGGTTTGTGGATAGGGGGTGAACAAGATTCGGTTGGCGGAGGCTGGGACGCAAATCAACAATTTAATGGTGTTATCGACGAAGTCCGCATCTACAACCGCGCCTTGACCGCAGATGAAATCAAGTCGCATTATGAAGGAAAACAAACTGCCTTATCCCTTACAAAATCAGCCTCACCCCACTCCACCAAACAAGGTCAAACCACAACGATGACCCTAACCGTAACAAACACCGGCACAACTGAGATAACAGACATTGAAGTATTAGACACAACCCCCTCCGACCTGATTTTCATCGACGGTGAAACCTCAAAGACGTACACCTCCCTGAAACCAAAGGACTCGCGAGAGTTCCAGTACGTCCTGCAACCGAGCGATGTCGGGACATTCAATCTGGACCCAGCCACGGCAACTTATGCAGACGAGGAAGGAAATTACCACACAATCGAATCAAATACTGTCGCGATCACCGCGATCCAGTCTATGGATCAGCCAACCGCAGCACGAACCGCACCGAAACCATCCACAAAAATCTCAACTGCCAGCGTGCATCTCCATGGCGAGAAGACGGACGTTGTCATGGGCGAGGATGTCCTGCTGAAACTCTCTGCCGTCAACAAGATCACAAAGCCGACCATGACCCTGCAGGTGATACTGATCCCGCCTTCGGGCATGAGCGTGACATCTGCCGATTTCGTGGATTCCGGCGCAGGTCTGTACACATCGACCTACGTCATTGAGCCGGGCGTTGGAAGGGACATCGAGGTCGGGATCCGGTCGAATCAGGTCGGCAATTTTGTAGTGAACGGCGAGGTCATCTATTACTTCGGAGACGACAAGGAGAACGCGGAAGAGCACCTCCTGTCTCTGCCGATTACGGTGTGGGCAAGTCCGGATTCACAGCAAGAGACACCTGCATCCACCGCTACACCAAAAAATAGAAGGAGAATTCCCGGATTCGGTGCGGTCGTTGCGGCGGCGGGATTGTTGTGTGTAGCGTTATTGATCAAAAGAAGAAGGGTAGATTAGGATAATGAATTTGCTTGATGACGAGAAAACAGAGTATCTGGTATCACAAAAGAGGCGACTTCTGATGAACCGAGAAGAGATGGCAAAGGAGTTTACAGATCGGATTTTAAGTAGGTTTAAAGACGGAATGTGGAAAATAGGCATATTCAGATCGGTTACAAGAGGCGAGTATGGGGGGTTGTGGTGCTGATGGGTAGATCAGAGAGTATCGCGAAACTTGTCGGGCTCCTCTCAGCCGATGAATATGGGGATCTGGTCTCTGAGCTGCTTGTTGAGATTCTTGCTGAGGAGCGAAAGCGCAACATCTTTGTCGTTGAGCTTCAGGAGCTTGCAAACGAGCTAAAGGCGATCGATCAGGAGATCAGGCTCACCCCTATGGAGCAGGATGTGCTCGATTTTGTGGTTGCAACAAAGCAGTCGTTAAGCGCAAGCGAGGTGTCCAGAGGGATGGGGGCGGAGTATCCGAGTTTGCGGCACAGGACACATGCATCGAGTGTCTTGAATTCGCTTGTATCAAAAGGGGTTCTCGGGAAGATTAAGGCAGGTCCCGGATATTATTTCACAACACCCGTTGAGGCGGTGATGGCAAGCCTCAAAAAACGAGGCGAAGAGCCGGATAGGTGCTCGCCTTCCAGGATTGCGGATGGGACCGGGATGCCTCTGGTTGTGGTGCTTGAGGTGATCGGGGGGCTGCTTGGATCGGAATGAGACTGATATGGGCTCTTCTCTTGTTTTGTATGGGTGCCTTGCATTTCCCTAAACTTAATCTAGCACATAGTTTTTCGAAGGGATAAAACCAATATATAATAATGTCTTCTATTTATTAATAGATGATGACTATTATTACATAGAATAGGTGATGAAAAAATGGATGTACAAGAAGCGTTTGATACATTCTCTACACTCTTATCCGAAGATCGGATCAAAGAGTTGGCGAAAAAACATGGCGTGGAAGACGAACGGGAAAGGAAATTACTCGTCGTTCCTTTTTTCTGGCTAATGGTATTATCAGTGATGGAATCAAGCCCGCGGGGATGTCTACCAAAACTGGTAGCCTTTTATTCCTTGCGACGTTCTCTTCTCCAATCTAACGCAAGGTCGCAAAGGAATCACGCGCCGCACGCAATCGCATCCTTCACTCGCCCGATCGCAGAAACAGCGCCACAACCCGCGTCAAACGGCGCCTTCCCCATGATATCCGCCTGCACCAGACCTGCATCGTACGGGATTGTGCCGATGACAGCAATTCCTAGTTCGTCCAGACGTCCACTAATTATGCCCAAGCTGCGTTCGTCTGCCCTGTTTACGACGGCTACCAGCCGCTTTATCCCGATCTCTCTACTCAGCTTCCGTATCCGCGCCGCGGTCTCAATTGATCTCGCGCCGGGCTCGACCACAACGATCATCAGATCGACCCCGCGAGCGGTTCCGCGCCCGAGATGTTCGATTCCAGCCTCCATGTCAATAATCACGACGCTCTCCTCCCGGAGCAGCACATGGCGCAGCAACGCACGCAGAAGCGATGATGCAGGGCACATGCACCCGGATCCGCCTGTGTCAACGGTCCCCATCGTGAGCATGGAAACCCCGCGCTCGGTTACGCCGAACCGCTCCACGATGTCGTCCACCTTCGGGTTCAGCTTGAATACGCCACCCATTCCGGTGCCAGCCCGCTCCTCGATCAACTTCTTCTGCTCGGCGAGCGGAGCGGGTGGGTTTTCGATGCCGATTGCGGACGCAAGGTTCATATCTGGATCTGCGTCGATTGCGAGGACTGCAAAGCCATCCTCTGCGAATAACCGGGCGAGCGTTCCCGCAAGAGTCGTTTTCCCGACACCGCCTTTGCCTGTGATTGCTATCTTCATTATGACTCCCTAAACGATCTGTCTGAAATCACCTTGTCAGATAATGAAGGTAACGCTCAGAGAATCAAGGGGGAAAACGCGTCTTCAAGCCGCGCATGTCCTGCGAATGCAGGATATGCAACTAACTCGGATCCGCACCCCCTGCTGCAATCTGCAGGATCATGAGTGCGTCAAGCGAGGTGACCTGCCCATCACCGCTAACATCAGCAACGTTGTCCCATCTGCAACTGACCGCCATATCGAGTGCAATTGCAGAATCTTCCGGTGTAACCGTGCCGTCGCGGTTCACATCGCCGCGAAGAGGTACTATCGTTGATGTTTCAAGCGTCAGTCTGAATGTTTCCGGAGTGACCTCTAGCCAGTATGCATTTATGGCAATCGTCCAGTTACCAGCCAGCGGATCGTAAACAACGATCGTTTCGGGCTTCGTTGTGGGATCATCGCACTCTGGACAGGTTATGGACAGGTTATTCGGATCAAACAGAATCATATCCAGGTCATTCCATGTCTCTGTCCAGTCCAGACTGAGATTCAGTACAGTCACGTCAGGGAGATTGAATGTGTAATAAACCCAGTCTCCACCACCCCACGATATCGATGAGGTGTCGTACCGCCAATCCTCATCGAGAACCCCGGTAATCTGTGGGGTTTTGGTGTAATTCCATATTGCAGTCAGAGAAACAGGGATTAGAATCTCCTCGGTCCCGTCATTTACCCGAATGCTGCCTTTGCATGCGCCAACTGTTCCATCGGGAACATCCATCACTGCATCGAAGTTTACGGTCCCTCCTGCCGGAACCGTCAGACTCGCAGGCAGGGTCATCCAGTCACCGGCATCACCCACCGATCCGGTTATATCCACGGTCTTTGTGTAGGCATTGTTATTTGTCACCGTAAACGTCTTCGTGTAGATTCCCGGCTGCACTCGTCCGACAAACCACGCGGAATCAACGATTGTGCCATCTGTCAGCGCATCGTAAGAATCCTTCACATCCAGCCTTCCGGAACCCTGCTCCCGGACATCGGCACCGCACACTCCTTCCGCCTCTTCGTCTGCTTCGTACACTATCAGCCCGTATGCCGTGCGTGTCAGGTTCTCATTTGGAATGCCTCCGTAGGCGACACTTGACCAGTTGCAGACGCCCACGGCATCCGGCAGGATCCTGACCGCGTTCGCATCCCCGGAGTCGTCACCTGGTTCGGTTGGAGTGAAGTTTATAGTCTCCGGAAGAAGGTTCGGTGTGGTTGCTATGGGGTGTCCGGTGTTCAGTCTCAGATCACCAACATCACTGTATGCCCATCCCTTTATTGCGTGGAGCACATTTTTACGGAGTTCGCGGTCCACGATCTGATCCCCGTACTGGTTGATCCATGATGCGATGTACCCGCTCTCGAGTAGCAGATGCCCGCCAGAGTCCACGTAATCGAGAAGCATCTGCTTGTACTCGGGATCTCTTATTGGCGTCGGATCATCCCCGCAACTCCAGACAACGATGTCATAGTCGCCCCATTTTGAATACAGGGTCTCGTCAGACTCCTCGATCGTTACACCGTATCCGATCTCCTTAAAGACCGACTCAAAGACCTCCACGCTCTGATCATCAGCAGCATAAATATAATTCTCATCATCGATTATCAGAACAGATTCTGTCGGGTTTTTCACCACCCTGAGCCAGTTCTCTGAGTTCTCTATTAATTGCCGCTGTGTGGCGTTGTCGTCGATGTCATCTATGTCAAAGGCGCAGTACACAACTCTGGCGCCACCACCATTGCCACTGCTGATGATTGGGTCTGCGCCGTTCTTCAGTGCTCTTTCCATCTCCAGTGGTGTCAATCCCGGAATTGCCTGCAACAACAACGCGGCTGCCCCTGTTACATGCGGACAGGACATCGATGTTCCGCTGAAGACAACATAATCCGCTTCATCCCCCCAAAATGCGTTCGGCGCAATTATCTTATCCCCTGGTGCCGCAAGATCGATTGCGACCCGTCCATCGCCCGCAGGACCCCTTGAACTGAAATCAACAATCGCACCCTCGCTATCCGACGCCGCAACCGCTATTGCGCCATGGGAAACAGCCGGACTTCCGATCGTGGCTTCGCCTGGTCCCTCGTTTCCAGCAGCTGTCACAACGACATATCCGGCATCAACAGCGTTTGTTACCGCAATTGACAGGGGATCGCTTCCAGTCCCATCTTCCTGCCATCCTCCGAGGCTTATACTCAGTATATCTGCGTTCTTTTCTATTGCGTACTCAATCCCTTTTATAATCCACGACGTGTCTCCAGAGCCGGTTTCATTCAAGACTTTGGCATTTATAAGCGATGCTTCCGGCGCAACTCCGGCAATGCCCGTTGCCGCATTACGTCTGCCCGCAGCAATTCCTGCACAATGCGTCCCGTGCCCGCCCAGGTCATCTGTTGTGTTGTCGTCTGTAAAATCAGATTTGGAGACGACTTTACCGACCAGATCCGGATGGTTGGAATCGATACCGGTATCAATGATTGCGATCGTAACACCACCCCCCTGGTAACCCATATCCCACATCGCGGGCGCATTTATACTGGCGTCGCCGTAGTCGCCGATGCACGGGATTGTGACGTTGGAGGTGTAATCCGTGCCAGATACTATCCAGCCGGTATCACCGGAGATCTTCGTAATCCTGAGGATCACCTCGTCCCCCATGGATGCAGCTGGATCTATGCCCGTAATCTCCGCTGAAAACGGCATATAGTCAAACTCTTCCCCTATGACGGTCAGATCGGGGAAGGTTGCGACAGTGGTTCCGTTGATTATGATCTCTATTTTAAAGGTTGTGGAGGAGTTACTCGCAAAGTATATCCAGTAGCTGTAATCGGTTCCTGTGAGGTCTCCGTTGAGATAGTAATCGCCCCAATCGAAACTCTCGTTGTCATCACATAGCTCCATATCCATGTAAACGCCATACGCAGTCTCAGGCCATTCCAACAGGTAACCATCGTATGGGGGTATTGGACTATGTCCGAGGTATAGCCGGTCGGTGCAGTCGGATGCGGCGGAATTGCCACCCACTGGTTCGATGAGTCTGATCTTCTTATCCAGCCAGACCTTCTTCACGTCCTCGCGCGCGGCAATCTCGCTTATAGTCCACGCAGGAACCTTTGCGGATACTGCGTTTATGATCCAGTGATGTGCAACATTCTCTGCTTGCATTCTATCCAGCGATTTTGAAAGCGACTTCTGGGATTTGACTGCTGCTGACTTTACCTTTCCCACATCAAATTTCGCCAATGGTTCCCTGCCTTGCTCTTCCAGAGCTATTATAACTCCTATTTTATCATTCGGTCTCTCGGCAATCTCCAGAACAAGAGCGGACTCGATTTTCGATTTTTCCGAAGTATCGGGCAGTGCTGATACCAAACTTGCAAATTGCAGCAGAACAATCGCCACAATTCCAAATGCCATACAGAATTTCCAGATATTCGATCTCATCTTCATAGTGTTTACCTCCCTGTGTACAGAGCCAACGCAATAGTATTTTGCTCTTTTTTTGCACGATTCTGCTCTCTGATGTACGCCTCCGCGAGACACATATCAAGACCTGTCGAGCCATGGCGGCGTCCGTAAGTGAAATAAACAATCTTCATATCACTCTCTTGAGATTATAGGGACTGCTGCCAGAGCGCCATGCGCGGTATGCCATTTGTCTACACGGTTATAAAGCTTGTGGATTCTCACCCATCCGGGATTGTTTAATTATTCCGGACAGTTGAAAAATATGTATTGTTTAGCTGAGGCAAAAAAACCAAGGGATTTCACAAGATTTCACAAGATTTCACAAGAGTTACACAAGAATATTGTTCATATTTTATATCCACGCCCCTCATACTTTCTCGTGAAAATCTGCGTAATCTTGTGGTTAGCTAAACACGTACAAAAATATAAAGAACCGCGGATAAACACCGACTGTGGAATGCGCAAGTATCCCTGTCATCATTGCAAAATAGCGAAGAGACCCTTTTATCCGATCACCGAATCGAGCGCCCGCATCAGACGCCGATTCTCAGCCCTATTCCGGACAGCTATTCGGATATGGTGGTAATCCAGATTCTGAAACATCGAACAGTCCCTGACCAGAATCCCGCGATCGAGCAGCCCCGCAACCATCGTGCGTGAATCCATGCCTGCATAACTGATATCCACAAGAATAAAATTGACGCTGCTCTCGTGCGGAGAGAGTCCACGATCAACCAATTCCCTTTCGAGATACTCCCGCTCCTCCCGTATCAGTGCGATCGATCGCTCAAGATAATCACTCTCCCTGCATTCTCGCATCATATCAATCCCGATCGTTTCAATGGGCACGCCGACATTCCAGACCAGTCGTGCACGATTGAGCAGTTCAGCGAGCTTCTCGGCTTCGGTATCGCATCCGAGAAG
>JAYEFS010000153.1:0-3863 GCA_034658695.1 Methanobacteriota archaeon
TAATTTAACGCAAAGGCGCAAAGGCGCAGAGACGCGAAGAGTGTTGCCAATCTCAATCTTCGCGTCTTTTGCGTTGTTGCACATCCAACTGACCATTACGGAAATCACTGGATTTCCAGACAGTGCCGAAAGATGCTTTCGCTCCAGTACTAAAATGAAACAAAAATGGGACCAATTCAGTACGGGGTATACACATCCTTTCATCACCCTAGTTTGGGGCTAACTTATATACTGCATCCCTGAAATAGGAGTTAACAACGAAAAGCATTGGGTGGATAGGAATGAGATTGATGATGGGCATACACGAAGAGGGCTCAAGGAGTGTTGAAACGCCATACATAAAAGCAATCCGGATGATTCTGGTATTTATGCTCCTGGGAACTGCTCTTTGCGTTGAAGCGAATCCATCAGTTCCGGGCAGGTCCGAAAATGTGATGATTACGGAAATATACTACGACACCTATCTGAAGGGGGATACTGATGGTGAATTCATAAGAATACACAATCCAACCGCAGATACGGTCGAGATTGGTGGCTGGCATATAACCGATCTTGAGGGTGCCATCACATTTCCATCATGGACCTATATGGCTGCAGGGGATTGCTTGTATCTCGCGTATAACGCAACCGCATTCTATAGTGAGACGCTCCAAAGAGCAGATTTTGAGTATGGTGCAGATTCCGATTCGACACCGGATATGGTAAAAACTTCCGGAACGATAAAATTATCCAATGCAGGAGATGAAGTGATCCTGAAGGATGAAAAGGGCGAGATTGTGGATGTTGTGATTTATGGCATCAGAGATTCTGTAGATGGGTGGACCGGTGCGCCTGTAGATTGTGTGCATGAGGGTGTGATCATAGAGCGGGGCAGAGATGAAACCACTGGTAAATATGTGGATGTGGATTCTGCAGAAGACTGGAACGATTTTCGGGTATACGTTGTCGGGCAGTCGCACTTCTCTTATGAGACATTCGAGTTTGACGGAGATGTGACGGTATTTACCTCCCCGGACAGCAGCTTTACAGCAATCGCAGATGCGATCGACAACGCCAGTGAATCAATTTGCCTCAATCTTTACCAATTTCATAACTTATATCTGATGGATCGTATAATAGATGCGATAGAAAGGGGAGTTGAAGTTAAGATAGTGCTTGAAGGTGGACCTGTAAACGGGATCGCCGATGAAGAGCGGTATATTGCAAGTAAGACTGTTGCCGCAGGCGGAGATGTCAGGTTCATGATATCTGATAAAGACCGCGGTATTCATGACAGATATACATTCAATCATGCGAAATATGCGATTATAGACGATAAAACTACGGTGGTAACCACGGAGAACTGGAAAAATACAGGTGTGCCTATCAACAATACTTTTGGAAACAGAGGCTGGGGCATCATCATAAACAATCCGGATACTGCCGATTATTTCAGCAGCGTATTCGTTGAGGATTGGAAGCCTGCAAGCAAGGACAGCTTTTCATTCACGGCGGATGACCCGATCTACGGGGATAAATATGGCAGCCCCTCGCCTGATTTTGTACCAGACCGCACAATTCCGACCGGCAATTACTCCCGTCCGTTCGGTAGCGAGATTGTTTCAGGCAAGTTCACTGTTTCTCCTGTTTTATCTCCGGACACCTCGCTACTGGAGACGGGATCTATCATCGGCATGATAAAAGGAGCGAATGATTCGGTATATGTGGAGCAGCTCTATATCAGGAACTGGGGCACTCCTGCGGACCCAAAACCAAATCCATTCCTGGAGGCTACGATCAACGCATCAAGGAGGGGATGTGAGGTGAAGATATTGCTTGACTCTACGTATGGGGAGAAGAATGAAGAGATGGGGGAGTATCTGAACGATATTGCCGCTTATGAAAATTTAAATCTTGAAGCAAAGCTAATAGACAACGTTGAGATGGGGCTTAACAAAACACATACCAAGGGCGTGATCGTTGACCGCAGTTGGGTTCTGATCTCAAGCATCAACTGGAATGAAAACAGCGCAAGAAACAACCGGGAGGCGGGGTTGATCATCGAGAATTGCGATGTGGCTGAATTTTATACTGATATCTTCTTTTACGACTGGTGGAATGGCACATTTCATCCCCGGGCGTCTTTCACGTATGTTCCTGTTTACCCGGTTGTGGATCAAAACATAACCTTCGATGCCAGTAGTTCCACCGATCCAAACGGAAGGATTATAGAATACAACTGGGACAAAGGATGCGAAAACACAACAGCCACCTCGTGTCCAGTACTAACCCACACCTACACCATCCCGGGCAGTTACACCGTAACCCTGACCGTAACAGGCGATAACAAAGCAACCGACACAACCAGTAAAATCATAACGGTGGAAGGCATCTGCGGTGATCTCAACCACGACGGCACGATCACCATGACAGATGCGACAATCGCGCTCTTGATGGTGATCGGAGTGATTCCTACCACCGGAGACGCGGATGTGAACAGCGATGGCAGGGCGACCTCGCTTGATGTATTAATGATTCTACAGAGTGTGTCTGGCTACGCATGAACGACGGATCACCCGATTCGCGGGGAAACACGGATTGAAAACCATAATGAGCCATATATACTTCGCATCGCCACAAATTGAGCTTTTTTGCATGTGCCAGTCGAATGCACAACAACACGAAAGACGTGACGACGGTGATAACTTCCTTCGCGTCTCTGCGACTTTGCGTTATATTGGGGGAAACGCAAAGGCGCGGAGACGCAGAGATTGAAAACCGCAGTTTGTGCCGGTGTTGAGTATAGATGCGGCACGTTTCACCCGCGTCAAGTGTCCATTTTTCAATCATGTGGGTAGTATTGATAATTCGGTATATGTTTTTTGTGACAATAAATTAGGCAATTCGCGAGTGCAAACATTTTGTAGATCACGAATGACACGTTTGAACGAATTTCACGAATGTTAAACCGGAATAAATGCCAAAGATGACACATTGAGCATCCCGAGAACCCAATCGTCTCCGTATGATGTTATGCTACGGTCTTGGACGCCCGCTCGGACTCACACCACCTCGCAAGATCCCCGAACTCTCTGCTATATTCCAAGACCGGAGGATTAGACTAACGGTGATGTGAATCCAGCGTTTCCGTCACACGAAGAACGTCAGCTTCCAGGATTATCAAAATTTCGGGGCTTATAACCAGCACTATCGTTGTAGCATAGTACCCCATCCCCAGACCCCGCATCAGTCGGTTACCAGTACTTGGGTGCGGGGTCCAGTCCGAGGTGGTGGATAGCCGTTCCTCAGGCTGGATTGTAACAGAGTTGTGCGAGTATGAGTTTTGCTCGGCACTCTCGTGTCATCCGTTTATTCGTGTCATTCGTGATTCTAACACGAATGTCGCGAATTTACGAATCTCACGAATTCGGGGGTTGCGAATAGACGCTATGATTCGACCAGTCTCCGGAAACTAATGAAAAGTCTCCAGATTGTGCACCGGTGCTGGTGGTACGAAGAGCACTCGTGTGGGCTGATGAAAAGACGTTCATCCAGCCCCACTAAATTGATCCCATTTTTGTTCCTTTTTGTCACTCCGTCCGCAATAGACAATGGATAAGTGGCATGCTGAATACGGCGTGTTTCACAAATATCGATGAGTGATCACATACTGTAAGATCTTTGCTGATTCTGATGGATTCTGTGGTTCTTTAAAAGACACCAAATGAAGGGGCTTTTCATTCTTTGCGACTTTGCGCCCTCGCGTCTTGGCGTTCCTTTGATTTAACGCAAAGTCGCAGAGACGCAAAGACGAGAGAGTGACGCTCGCGATTTCTACACACGTGAGGGCTACCGATAGCGACCACAGAAAACGTCAGAACCAG
>JAYEFS010000154.1:0-3860 GCA_034658695.1 Methanobacteriota archaeon
AAACCTGCTCGAGAAAGAGCGAATCAGAGGTTACCACAAAGACGTGTGCCAGATGCAGCTCTTTGGTGAGCCGCACAAAGAAATTGAACAATTTGTAAATCAGAAGCCCGTTGATCTTCATATCCCCTATCACCTGCAGCTCATCGACGATCAGCACAGGAACACGCTTTTTCGAGATCTCATCAAAGAAACGCTCGACATATCTGAACAGGTCTTTGCTTTTATCTTTCTTCTCAAATATCTGTTCAAACAGGTTCAGTGGTATCGGGATCCCACTGAGTATCTTCAAATCCTTGAGCAACGACTGCGCATACTCGCCAATATTGTCAGTCGCACCGCCATCATCAATCTCGAACAACACATTGAGGAAATCCTCATAACCTGTAATGAACCGTCCGCGCAGGTTGATGTAGAACGGGACATACTCCTCTGGCAGTTGCCCTATTATATGGTTGATCAACGTGGTCTTTCCGGAGTTCATCGGTCCGTAGACGAATGTGATCAGAGAGGGTTCGGAATCCAGAATACCCCGGATCTCCTTGATCTCTGTTTCCCTATTGTGGAATTCGATTCTTTTCATGTCCGCATCTTTGCGTCCGCTTGGTCATAATTTTATCGTGCCAGTCTCGGCATTGAGGATTATGAGCTCGTCAAACGAAGTGCTCACGCCTCCCGCCACAAGCACCGCGGCGGCTGCGAGCAGCAGGATCGCGAGCACACGCACGTGTACGCACATCTTCGTTCGCAAAACGGCATTATATTCATCAGTCTGGTTACATTCATTCATGATGATCACATCTGAGACGCCATTCATCCAACCAACTCACACATATAATAAGTTAACTGATCGCCCCCCCCTGCACACCCGCATCACCTCAAGTATGCCCATCCGGCGTCAGCACCGACTTGGGATGGAAAAGCTCAAGTAGTTGACAGTAAATCATAATGATTGTGAATCAACAATTTACAGGACGGTTCATAAACCGTGATCGGGAACTGAAATAGCTCAACAGTCGGTACGAAAGTGGGAGACCGGAATTCATAATAATCTACGGGCGGCGCAGAACCGGTAAAACCCGTCTGATCACAGAATTTCTCCGCGGAAAGGCAGGCATTTACGTTTTACCCGTGGAATACAACGAATCCGAGAATGTCCTGATGTTGCAACGGCAGATGGGGGATTTCCTCGGAGAGGACTCATTCATAAAAATGAGAATCGGCGGGTTCGAAGAGTTATTCGACGAGTTTTTCAGGTGGTATCGCGGCGAAGGGCGGATCGTGTTTGTAATCGATGAATTTCCATACCTCATAAAGCTAAATCGAGGCATACCGTCATTTTTCCAGAGAATATGGGATCTGAACCTGAGCAAACAGGATGCGATGCTAATACTGAGTGGTTCCAGTATTGGGATGATGGAAACAGAGGTTCTTGGATACAAATCCCCATTATACGGCAGAAGAAGCGGGCAGTGGAGACTTGATAAATTAAACTTCGAACATCTGGCAGATTTTTTCCCAGAATACACAACTGACGAGCTTATTTTAGTCTACAGCTGCATGGACAGCATCCCTGAGTATATTCTGAAGTTCTCACCAGATCTTGATTTCTAGGAGAATCTCCGCACGAATTTTCTGTCGAAAGGCAGCTTCCTATACGAGGAGGCTGACATCCTACTCCGGGAAGAGTTCAGAGAGCCGCGAAATTACATGTTCATCCTCAAAACTATCGCAGAAGGAAGCAGAAAACTTTCCGAGATCGCGAATGCCACTGGCATCGACAAAGGTGCCCTGTCACGCTACCTCCACAATCTCAGGCGTGTCGGGATCGTTGATTCGGAACTTCCTGCCACTGTCGCGGGCAAGTCCAAGCGATCGTTGTACACGATAAAAGATAATTATTTTAAATTCTATTTCCGATTTGTACTCCCGAATAAGAACAATATCGAGGCTGAAATCGATATCACACCAAAAATAGAGAAGGAATATGATCAATATCTTGAATTTATCTTTGAAGAGCTGGTACGTGACCTTATCAGACGGAGACGGCTCGACATTGGATTTTTACCTGACGATTGCGGAGCATGGTGGTATCGTGGCGATGAGATTGATATCGTTGCCACTGGGGCTGATGCGGATGGTGCCAGGCAGTTGTTCACAGGCGAGGTGAACTGGAGCAACCTCTCGCGGCACGATGTAACAAGGATACTGGACGATCTACATCGTAAATCCGATCTGATCAGGTGGCACAACGATGCGAGGCGCGAGTATTACGGTATAATCGCAAAACGGATCTAGGATAGGGATACGTTGCGGAGTGGTGGCGTGTATGCGTTTGATTTGGGAGATATTCTTAGCCATGGGTGACGTTACGCCCCACCAGCCACCACCTCTACCCACCGCTCGACAATCCCGAGCCCTTCCGGCGTCAGCACAGACTCAGGATGGAACTGCACGCCCTCAATCTGCCGCCGCTTGTGCCTGATCCCCATGACAACGTCATCCGGACTGTGTGCAACAACCGTAAGATCAGGCGACACCACGTCCACAGCAAGCGAATGGTACCTGCCGCCCGTAAACGGATTCGGAAGACCTGCGTATATACCCACACCATCATGGTAAATATCAGACGCCTTCCCGTGAACCGGACCCACAGACGCGTGCCCGACCGTGCCGCCGAATGCGACATTGATCGCCTGGCAGCCCAGGCAGACGCCGAGGAGCGGAACCTCGCACGCACGGATGATCTCGATGCAGGAGCCGATATCCCGGGGATCGTTTGGATTCCCGGGACCCGGAGAGATCACAACCCCATCAGGACTGATCGCCCTGATCTCGTCAAGTGTTATCGTGTTCGGGACAACGATTGTGTCCGGCTCGAAGATCGAGACGTACTCAACAAGATTCCAGACAAATGAGTCCTTGTTATTCACGAACAGTATCTTCGTCATCGCTCAATCACCTTCATCATTGCAGCCATCTTGCGCTCGGTCTCCAGATATTCGTACGTGGGGTCAGAATCAGCAACGATTCCAGCTCCTGCCTGGATAAACATCCGATCCCCGGCAAGCACAATCGTCCTGATTACGATTGCAAAGTCCGCATCCCCGTTCCACGTGTAATAGCCAACGCCGCCGCCGTAAATCCCGCGGGCGTCCTTCTCAAGCGCATCGATGATCTCCATCGCACGGATCTTCGGCGCACCGGATAGCGTGCCCGCAGGGAAGATCGCCCGCGTCGCATCAAAAGCATCCAAATCATCCCGCAGCGTTCCGGTTACTGTGCTCTCGATGTGCTGGAGATGTGAGTACTTCCGAACGGTCATGAAATCCTCAACCTGGACTGTTCCCGGTTTCGATACCATCCGCACATCGTTTCTGCCAAGATCAACGAGCATTACGTGCTCTGCCCGCTCTTTTTCATCGATCAACAGCTTTCTGGCGAATTCTTTATCTTCCTGGTCTGTTTCGCCACGCGGACACGTGCCAGCTATCGGGTTGGTGATTAATTTCCGATTGTGCACCGTGAATAGTGTTTCAGGGCTTGCGCCCACGATTCCGACATCGCCAAACTCAAAGAGATACATGTACGGGCTTGGATTGACATCCCTGAGTTTTCTGTACAGTTCTACAGAGTCGTGGCTGTTCTTTGCTTCGTATCGTCTGGAGAGCACGACCTGAAAGATGTCACCATCGACGATGTGCTGCTTTGCTTTTCTGACCATCTCCTTGTACACGTCCTGATCCGTGTTTGCGGTCATCAGCTGCTGCGACTCTTCCAGTCCATTGCCCCCGGCGTTTCCAGTTCCAGTTCTATTTCCATTCCCGCCCCCCTCACCGCCCCCGGCTCTCCTGACAACCGAC
>JAYEFS010000155.1:0-3856 GCA_034658695.1 Methanobacteriota archaeon
TCGCGTCTTGGCGTCTTGGCGTTTCTCTGATTTAACGCAAAGGCGCAGAGACGCAGAGCGGTGCCCGCGGCCCCACACATGTGAAGGTACCGATAGCGACCACAGAAAACGGCAGAACCAGAAAATTCGATTGTGCCTGTTCACGCATTCCGAACCGAACTCAACCATCGTTGACCATGTATCAACGGCATCAGTCGAGTTCAACCGGATCTAAACGGTCGCGTTGCCGCATTCCGGCACGTACACAGTCTGCGGCTCAAGATAGACCGTATTGTCTGCCCATACTGCCGACGCCACAAGAAGCAGCGTCAGCAGCCCGGACAGTATCAACTTCGCTTTCATGGTACCCCGCAATCTTCACCCATAGTATATTAGTTTAACGGTATACCCGCATGCATCATGTCAAGAAGACATTGGCAACCAGCAATTCGACATCCCTTTATGGCAACATTACCCACACCACAGCCGTTGCTGGCATATTTATAGGGGGGGTGGCTGACGAGGCAGCCCCGCTCTTGCACCGACCGCTTCGATGCACTTCGCAGCAACCCGGTTTCCCATGTGTCCGCAGTAATCAAGCGACCTGCCACCTAATAGCCCGCACAGAAACCCGGCGCAGAATGCATCCCCTGCGCCTGTCGTGTCAACGACCTCTGCAAAAGACGCTGGCACAGATATCTCCCCGTCCTTTGTCCGGATGTAGCATCCATCTCCGCCAAGTGTGACGGCAACGATCGCTGCCCCGATCTCATTTATCTCTTTTGCGCCATCTCTGTATTCGGATCCGGTCAGAATCCCCATCTCATCACGGTTCAGGAAGACAATCTCGGTCTGCGAGATTGTGCCATGCAGCGCATCGATCCCTCTTTCGGCATAGAGCATCCCGGGCGCAAAGGATATCCTTGCCTCCGAGCGGTCGATAAACTCTTTCTGCATCTCAAACTGATCTTCACAGGCAAAGGATGAGAGATGCAGGAATTTTGCGCTGTTTGCATGCAAAAGATTCTTTGATGTGAGGTTGAGGGCATCGTTTGCCCCGGAATAGACATACATGGAGCGCTCGCCACGTCCATCAACAATCACGAGCACCACACCGGTTCTGCCCGCACAATCCGCGGTCTCAATCCCGCTCACGTCCACTCCCCCCTCTTCCATTTCCGACCTGATGCATGCACCGTCGGAATCGTCGCCAACCGTCCCGATGAAGCCAGTCTTTACGCCGAGCCTGGCGAGACCAACGATCGTGTTTGCAGCGGAGCCGCCTGGCTGCTCACTCGCAGAATCGATTATGAGTTCCTCCCCTGGCGCGCCTATCCGCTCGACGAGATAGAGCCTATCCATGTTGAGCGCACCAATTCCTATGATTTCGGGCATGCACAATCACAATCACACATTGTTGAGCGCAACCATCATCTCTTGCGCGAATGCGTCTGGTCCCCCTCTCGGATAACCGCCGAGACGGTGCACTTCCGCACCATCAGAGCGGAGGAATATGACCACTGGCACCCCGCCCCGCGGGTTGTATTGTGCGGCAAGGTCACGCTGTTTATCGGCATCGATCTTTATGCACACAAAATCATCCGCAAGTTGAATCACGTTCGGGTCCGGATATACCAACCTATCCAGGTCCTTACAATATCTACACCAGCTGGTGTACACATCGATCATTACGGGCTTGTTCTGCTCTCCGGCAATTTGCATCCCCTCGTCGTAGGAGTGCCACGTGATTTCCGCCGCACTTTCGCCATCTGCCGTTGGCTGCGGCGCGTCAGCGCCATTCTGTGTTGAATCGATGCATGCAGAGGCTATGCATGCGCACGCAACAAGCAGTATCAATGCAAATCGTTGTTTGGTCTGTCTGGCTTGTCTGTTCTTCATGCGATCACTCCTGCTATTATCAGCGGTTTTATTCCATTAACCTTATCCCATGAAAAATTTATATGCCCATCATCGAACAGTCGAGGTTGAAGATGAACAGAGACGGAATGGACGAAAAATCCATTGAATCGATATTGAACGATCTGAAGAGTAAAGATACACCTTACGAACGTGTTTTGAGTTCGATGTGTACATATCCACACCCGGTTGCTGTTGCGGCTCATGCGCAGTTCATAGAGACGAATCTCGGTGATCCCGGACTCTTTGCCGGAACCGCAGAGATCGAGCGCGAGGTTGTGCGGATGATGGGTACACTGTATGGCAATTCCGATGCGCATGGTCATATTACAACCGGCGGCACCGAATCAAATATCCAGGCGATACACGCGATCAGAAATGCGCGCAATCTGCGCGAGCCAAACATCATCGTCCCGGAATCGGCGCACTTCTCATTTGATAAGGTCGCTGACGTCCTCAAAGTCACAGTGCAGAAGGCAGAGCTTGATTCGGATCTCAAGGTCGATCTCTCATCGGTTGAGGATTTGATCAATGACAACACGATCGGCATAGTTGGAATCGCAGGGACCACCGAGTTCGGTCAGATAGATCCGATCAGGGAGCTTTCAGATCTTGCATTGTCGGAAAACATGTTTTTACACGTTGATGCGGCATTCGGGGGATTCGTGATCCCGTTTCTCCCGGACCGGAATGAGCCTGGGCGCGGGCGGGAGTATGAATTCGATTTCACGCTTCCCGGTGTCACATCACTGGCTTCCGATCCGCATAAGATGGGTTTCTCCACGATTCCCACAGGTGGACTTCTCTTCCAGAATTCCTCATATCTCAGCCGGCTATCCGTGGATACGCCCTACCTAACGGTCACATCCCAGCAAACGCTCACCGGAACCAGAAGCGGGGCATCGGCTGTCGCCGCGTATGCCGTCTTCAAACATCTTGGAAGAAGTGGCTACGAGCGAATCGTGCACCGTTGCATGGATGTCACGCATGAACTGGTTGCTATAGTCCGAAAATTCGGTATCGAGCCGCTGATCGATCCTGTGATGAATGTGGTTGCACTCGATGTGCCTGATTGCAAGCAGGTGAGAAGCGAACTCGCAAAACGCGGGTGGATCGTCTCGATCACGCGCAAGCCCTGTGCGTTGCGCATTGTGATCATGCCGCACATCACAAGCGAGAATATGCGCCTCTTTACAGACGACCTCTGCGATGTTGTGAGTGCTGGATGAGTGGCGAATGGCAAATGACAAATGATGAATGGATGAACGAGAGAAGCTGAATGATCTGGTCCTGTATTTCAGCGGAGAAGTCGTTGATTTTTCAGATTGCGAGGTTGATCTCTCGTATCTCAGCGATTTCGAGCAGAAGGTTCTCTTAGAAGTCAGAAAGATACCGTACGGCTCGGTTGTCACGTATTCCATGCTTGCCGAGCGGATCGGGCGGCGCGGGGCGGCGCGGGCGGTCGGAAACGCGCTACGGAAGAACCCGGCGCTTGTTGTGATCCCGTGCCACCGGGTGGTTGCGAAGAATGGAATCGGTGGGTATGTGCTCGGTGTAGATGCGAAGCGGGGGCTGCTGGAACTGGAGAGGAGGGGGCTGCGCCACAAGGCGGGGCGGACCCTGATGGGGGCGAACAGTCTGATTGAGCAGTGTTGATTCAACAGAGGCGTTTGCATTCGGGAATTATGCCGGATTTTCCTGATTCTGATGGATTCTGTGGTTTCCAATCTTTGCGTCATTGCGTCATCGCGTCTTTCTCGTTCATCTGATCTAACGCAAGGTCGCAAAGGTGAGAGAGACGCAAAGTTTAGAGAGATGTGCCCGCGTTTTTTGCATACGTGAGGGAGCTACCGTTAGCGACCACAGAAAACGCCGGAACCAGGGATTTTTGATATTCCGTGTGGTAACATACGTATCAAACTCCATGCGGGGCTTTGGGACCATAGTATCCAATCGGCAC
>JAYEFS010000156.1:0-3848 GCA_034658695.1 Methanobacteriota archaeon
GTAATTGTTACTGATTTCCTAGCTTTGGTTTTTCTATACACACAACATAAAACGAAAGCTAAGGAAATCAACCTTTCTATTTCAGTTGCGGGAGAGGGGAATGCGTTTATACTTTCCTATACGTCAAGAAACTGCAGGAATTGAACCTGGCTGAAGCAGCGCCGGTTATCCTGATGCCGCAGGGATATCTGGGGCTCTTGCCTCTGCACGCATCATGGCGTGACAGGGATGATGAAAGGCGCACCTTCATCGACGACTATACAGTGACTTACGCGCCGAGCGCCTACTCTCTCAGCATAAGCAAAGGGCGCATGCAGGATGCGTCTCGACAAAAGCCCTCGCTGCTGGCAGTTATCAATCCGACAGAGGATCTACGCTATACTCCGGTCGAGGGCATGGCTGTTGCGGCTTTGTTTGACCCTGGCGACCGGGAGACGCTGTTGGAGAGCAAGGCTACAAAGGATGCGGTTGTAGAGAAGGTCAAGGGATGGAGATACTTGCATTTCTCGTGTCACGGCTTTTACAACTGGCAGGATGTGATGAAATCAGGGTTGGAGTTGGCGAACCATGAGATCCTGACGCTCTCTGAGATCATTTCGGGTCTGGATATTGAGACAGCGCGGCTTGTGACCCTTTCAGCCTGCGAGACCGGCATGACCGACATCGTGCAATCGCCCGACGAATTCATCGGGCTTCCGACCGGGTTTCTCCAGGCAGGCGCTGCTGGCGTGGTAAGCACACTGTGGGCTGTTAACGATGCAGCAACCAGCCTGCTGATAAAGGACTTTTATCGGAAGCATCTCGATGAAGGGCTGCCGCCTGATCGGGCATTGCGCTCGGCTCAACGATGGTTGCGAGGCGCAACACGCAGGGAACTGGGCGAAACGTATAAGTCCATTGAGAGGATGAGCCAGTATGAGGCACACTGTGAGCTTGTCATGGGCGGAGATCCCGGTGATAAGCCTTATGCTAATCCATATTATTGGGCGGCTTTCACATTCGCAGGCAGATAAAGGGAGGAAAAGAAGATGCCAGGCATAATGACTCCTGACAACATACTTGCAGCACTCGAGAGTCGCAAGAGCGAACTGCCCTCACTGACAGGCAAAGAGGCATGGGAGGGAATCGAGGATGAGTTCCACAGACTGAAGCGTATGCTGCAGGAGAGTGACGATTCCGAAGAACGCGACAGACTTGCATCGGAACTGATCGACCTCCTGGTCCCATATAAACATGCACGAGACCAATTGAGGGAAGAAATCCACCTCCAGAATAATATCCGTGCTGATATCCGTGCCGTGCTTCGGGATACGTTGGAGACCGCCGACCTGCCGGCATTTGCCGCAAAGATAGGGGTGGACAACAAAATTGTTGAGCCCTCGGCAGACGTGATCATAGAATCCATAGTAGTGGATGATCTGGAAGAGGTACGTCGCATCGAGATCGGAAAAGGCGGAGAACATGGCAAAAGCGCCAAGATCCGTAACTTTCATCTCAACCTGCGTTCGATGACTGAATTGATCACCGGTGCCATCCCCGTGATAATTGCTCCAAACCCTCTGATCGTAGTTGCTGGAACACTGCAGATAATTTGCAGCTTAACCAAAGCGATAACGATCCCACTCTCCGAAGAGGAGACGAGCGTATTCTGGGGTTTTGTTCTGGCACGGGACAGAGACAACTCAGCCGAAGAAAGCCTTATTGCAAAATATACAAACGATGAACGAGTGAAACATGGACGTCTGCCGTTCACCAACGAGGGTGTGAGAGATGCCCTGCACAGGTTGGAGAAGCTCAAGAGTATTGAACTGGTGGAAGGAAAACAGGACACCTGGCGGATCGTGGAAAAATACGAGATAAAGTAATTGTCAGGTCCACTACAGACTGTGTGGTGAAATTATATCTGCCGCAGCAGGCGCCATTTAGAGCCAGAAGCGCAAAGGCACAGATATTGCGATGCCTGAACCCGGTCAACAATCAGAAACTCTTCATGACACACCCAACATTTCACACATACCGTACAAAAACCCACCTTTTCATACGACATACCGGAAACTACTTGACCCACCAGACCAGAAGTCAACACCATGGATGAACGAGAACTGATCGAGATCCTTAACCCATTCAATTTCTGGAGAGCAAGTCCTTTCACAGGCATAACCCGTCCGAAGTACTTAAATGAACTCCACAGGCTCACATCGACAGGGCAGGTGGTCGTTGTAACAGGTGTCAGACGAAGCGGCAAGACCACGATTCTTATCCAGTTCATACATCACCTGATCGAAAGCAAAAGTGTGCAGGCATCACAGACGCTGTATGCAAACCTCGAAGACCCGAGACTGCCTGTAAAGGACGGTCCCACCCTTCTTGACGAGCTTATGACAGCCCATCAGGCGTTTGTCGATCCGCAGGGCTTGCGCTACCTGATCCTTGATGAGGTCCAGCGACTTCCTGAGTGGGAGCGATGGGTCAGGATCCAGCAGGAGATAAACCCGGGTCTGCATATCATCGTCTCGGGCTCATCTGCAGAACTACTCTCAAAGGAACTGGCAACATTACTCACAGGGAGGCATCTTGATCTCGAGGTCTTTCCCCTGGACTTTTCAGAGTATCTCCGTTTTCATGGCATCGATCCTGATGACCCTCTGGCAGATGCCGGAAGGATAAAGAGCCTCTCATCCGAATACATCTCGGAATCAACCTTCCCTGCAGTCGTTCTGACACCTGAACCTGATCTTAAGGAACGGATGGTGCAACAGATATACCGGGATATCATCAACCACGATGTTGCCCGCAGATACGAGGTGCGGGAGATCGAGAAGCTGGAAGCTGTGGCAACGACGTTTATGGCGTCGTCCCCTGGTCCGGTTACGCTGAACAGCACAAGACGTGCACTTGGCAATCGTGTTTCACTCGATTCGATCGAACGATACTCCAGGTATCTTGAAGAGCCGTACCTGCTCTTTTTTTTAAGCACGCATTCATTTTCCGAGGGTAAGAGAAAGCGAAGTCCACGAAAGGTGTATGCTGTGGATAGCGGCATTCTGATGACAGTTTCCCATCGTTTCTCAAAGGACCGCGGGAAATTGCTGGAAAATGCGGTATTTCTTGACCTCAGGAGGAGCGGGTGTGAGATGTATCGTTTGATGGACAAAAAGGAGGTTGACTTTCTGATCTGGAAAGGAACTGCGCCAGTAGCATTGATCAACGTGTGTCTGGATGTCTCAAACGCTGACACAAAGAAACGGGAGGTCGATGGGCTGCGAAATGGCATGCGCAAGTTCGATATGGACAGTGCACTGGTCGTTACATTAAATCACAGCGAAACGATCTCTGTGGAGGAAGGAGTGATAGAATTTCTGCCGTATCGAAAGTGGGCATTGCAGAAAGGAAGGTTAGGCACCTGACGGAACTAAAAAGATTTGGCGAGGCTGTAACGGTGCATTTCCTGCGACTGATGGGCGCATGAGCGAGACGATTGCAACCGCCTATGCAGAACGCAATCGAGACCAGCGACCGCCCCTGCATCTCCGATCCCCATGGGCACGCCCGTGCGACATGAGCACGCAAGAAATCGATGGACTGCCTCGGTCGGTTCGCCCCACCGAAAGCTTGCACGCAAAGCTGCTGCACACGACCGGAAGTTGCGGTTCGCTGGCGTTGATCTCACAGATACAAATGACCAGACAACGCGGGGGCTCTTTTGATCTGCGTGTGTGAGATCGAACAGCGCAGCCTCTGGGATCGATACTCCTCATAATTCTCCTCTGCCCACTCATTTTAGCATCCGTGAGTAGAAAAGTTGTTAAGTTCAGATATTCTTCCATGAGTGGTTGGTTATGGATGTG
>JAYEFS010000157.1:0-3806 GCA_034658695.1 Methanobacteriota archaeon
AAGATAAAATTGCGATAGTGTTTCTTAAAAAACATGTCACTTTTCTAAGTTATATCGCATTAATTATTTGCATAATGTACTGATAGTGTGCGCCAAACAAAATGTCATTCCATAATTAGAATTGCTGATTGGAATGAGACATGCGGAACTATCAGATTGGTGAAATCGTCCTGCTCGCATTCCCTTATGCAGATCAACGGGGTGTTAAGCGGCGTCCGGCACTTGTGTTGTTGGATACCGGGGATGGTGACGTTGTGGTGGCACGAGTTACGAGCCGGCAAGTGCAGACCATGTACGATGTGAAATTGATCGAGTGGAAACAAGCTGGACTTTTGCTGCTACCAGTTGTACGATTGCACAAGTTGGCAACATTGCAAAAAAAAACGCTTGCGGAACGGCGGTTGGGTATTTTGGCGACAAAAGACGAGATCAAGGGTCAAAGCGAAGATTCAACAGATATGGGCTTCTGTTTGATGTGTTCTACCAAAATCATGCAATCGCATCACCCCCGCAGGCGCCGCAATTGCACTGGCAACACCTTTGCTTACGCACTCCAGCTCGCAGCAAGCTGCGGCTGCTGGGACGCTGCGGCAGACGTAAACCGCGACAGCCGCATCACCTCGCTCGACGCCCTCATGATCCTCAGGGCTGCGGCTGATGCAATCACGCTCTGACACGCAGAATACCACACAACTCAGGCTCACGCGGGCATGCTCGCGTGTGCTGCTGCTCGCGGGCGCGGCGCCGGGTAGTCGGACGATGACTCCACATAGCGATTTCGGAACTGCTGACCCGGTCAACACCCAGTTCGTTCGACGTCAACTGGATCCGTCTCTTTTTGAAGTGATGAATCTCTCAATCTCTTCAAGAAATTCGTAGAAATCCCCTGACTCACCATACATCTGCTTATGTGCTCTGGAGTCATCCACCCGGCCATATTGATGGACAATCAGATTTCTAAACCCGATCAGTTCCTCAAGCCGCAATGCAAGGGAGTCTGATATCATATTGTGACTGGCAAGCTTTCGTACTGTGTCCCTACTATCACGCGGCATTCCTAACCCTTCATCCGCTATGATCATGTTGCAGATATCCAGTAGATTCTCGCATGCTAACTGAAATGCCCTCTCGCACGCCCTTCTCCTCATCCCACTTCTCAGATACTCCCCCACGTCCTCCGGAAGGTATTCATCGAGTTCTCTCAGGCATTTTTCCAGATCGTCCATTTTATCGATTATCCTTTCGATATCCAAAGTAATCACCCGAGTCTTGCACTTACCCGTCTCATAACGGCTTTATGATAGTCCATTCTCATACTTCCATACCTTGTGTACTCCATCTCTGTCTCCTTCGCAAGGGTCATGACGTAGTAGAGATCTTTGGTGTAAAGCACCTTCCCTTCAAGAAAAACCCTTTTGCGGATATTTACAGGCAGTTCATTAAGCAGCGAAATATCTATGGTCTCCGGTACTGAATTTTCAAGAGATACTCTCTCCTTTAAGCCAACATCCATATTCGGTTTTGATATGATACATAAATCGAAATCGCTCTCTTTTCTCCCATTTCCTATAGCCCTTGAGCCGAAAAGGATGATTGAGTGAACAAATTTAAATTTCTTCAGTATTGAAACGACATCTTCTATTTTCATATAGCATCACCACAATTGGCTTTAACTTCAATCCTTTATACACATCTCCTGTACTTGAGTTTCACGGATGATCTTCTCAATCCTTGCTTTAGCACTGTTAAACCGGAGAGCATCATGCAACAATGCATGAAAATCCTTGCTTTAGCACTGTTAAACCGGAGAGCATCATGCAACAATGCATGAAATCTGATATTAGCTCGACACAATGCACCAGAGCAGTGGTACCTGCTTTGCGCGGGCACGGGCATTTGGGTTTGCTGGTCGGGTGCGGGTCCCGCGGGCGATGTGGAACTCAATATCGATTTTGAGGATGCTGAAAAAGCGCTTGCGTATTCGAGAGAGAATCTGTGAGCGGGGAGTTGGCAGGGCGGCGGGGTTTTTGTGGAGGGTTTGCGAACCCGGGTCTTTCGGGCGAGAATGCGGGCAGGGGCACATACGCCGCGGATCTGGTGGATGGCGCCGCGGGCGTGCCGGGTCGCACTCTCGCGGGCGAGGCAGGCTGTGGGATGAGCCTATCGATCGCGGTGCTTGTCGTGGGTGTGGGTCTGCGTGGCGGCGGATGATGGGCTGTATCGGAGGCTTTATGATCACAAGAATAATAGGTACAAAACGTAAATGGAGGGACGTAATATGATGGAAGTAACCTTTTACGACAGGGAACAGGAAACAAAAGAGATAATGGCTACGTTGTGTATGAAACCGCGACTGATCACCTTTATTTATGGACCGATAAACTCTGGAAAGACCGAACTGATCACTCATCTGATCGAAGAACTACCAGAGAATTACGTTGTTTTCTACGTAAATCTCAGGGGAAAGTTCATATCGAGTTATGATGACTTCGTCCGGGCTCTGTTCAAGTTAGATCGGGAGAAAAAGGAGTATAAGGAGATATTAAAGACGATATCAGAAGTATCGTTAAAAAGTTTGAAATTCACTGGAATACCAATAACTGAAAGTGTTCTGGACTTGTTTTTCAGAGAAAAGACTTACGAAGATGTTTTTGAGTTTTTAGAAGATTATTTCACCGAAATTGCAGAGAATAGAGTGCCTGTGTTGATCGTGGATGAACTGCAAAAGATTGGTGATGTCAAGATTAATACGCATCTGATTTACGAACTCTTCAATCTGTTCATCCGATTGACAAAGGAGTTGCATCTGTGCCACGTATTTGCGATGACATCCGATTCGCTTTTCATCGAGCACGTTTACAGCGAGGCGATGCTCGAAGAGCGATGCAAGTATCTGCTGGTAGATGATTTCGATTATGAAACAACTGCCGCGTTTCTGAATCAGTACGGATTCGATGAGCATGAGAAGAAGATTGCATGGCATTACGTTGGTGGAAAACCAGTATCGCTTGTTAGACTGATAAATGAAAAAGCAAGTGAGAAGAAGATCGAAGATGTTGCAGGCAGTATGCTTATGCTCAGAACAGGAGAGATAGAAACGATGCTTAAAAGAGTTAACGAGTTGGGTGATGAGATAATTATAGAAGATATTAAATATCCTGTGAGTCATGAGAAATTGATTGAAGCATTGAAGAGTTTTGCTGCGTGTGAGGCGATCGGTATGAATGAAGTGGATGAGATATCCAAGGCGTTTCTGGTCAAGAAGAATGTGTTGTTCGTTGACCCACTTACGAAGCTGATCAAACCGCAGTCGCGGCTGAATCTCTCTGCGATACGAGAGGTGATGGGGAATGCGTAGAATTTAGGATAGCTCTCTGGATGCTGCCGGGAAAGTGCATCTCGCGGGCGTGCGGACACTTGCACTGGCTCGCGGGCGAGGCAGTCTGTGGGATGAGGCGATCGAGATTGGGCGGCGGGTTTTTGCAGAGGGTTTGCGAGACCGGGCTCTTTCGGGCGAGAATATTGGCAGGAGCGCATGCACCGCAGATCAGGTTTGGGGTGGCGAGGCCCGGGTGCCGCCGGGGTGAGCGAGACCGGGTGCGTCAACCCGGTATGCATAGCGATATCTGGTCCCGGGTCTGCAGGGTTCTCGGGCGCGACCGTTCATCCGGGGATCTGTCTGTTTGTGTCGATCCGAAATCATCGCGGGAGGTATTCGGGTGTATGGGGGCGTGGCGGAGGGCTCGTCTGATTGTGGGTGCTGGTGGCGATTCTGCTGGTCTCGGGCGGGGTGGGGGTTCTGGCGG
>JAYEFS010000158.1:0-3802 GCA_034658695.1 Methanobacteriota archaeon
GCCACCCATCCTGCCATTCTCGATAGTGACCTCTGAGACCTCGCAATCGGTCACAATCTCGCCGCCCATCCCGGTGATCGACTCAGCCAGCCCCTCGACTAAGTGGTAGAATCCGCCTCGCAGATATCCAAGCTTCTCTCCACTCGCCGACCGATTTGACCGGATCCTGATGCGCCCGAACAACCACGCCGCAGAGACCTTGTCGTGACTGTTTCCGAACTTACTCCGCAGAAGCGGCTCAAAAAACTGTTCGTAAAGCGAGTTTCCAGCATTATCCAGTATCCACTCTTTCGCTGTGACATTATCGAGCGCTGGACTGTCTTTTGCACCTTTGATTGTGAAGACGACGCGTGCGAGCCGGATCAGGTCCATAATCGAGAGTGGTGAACGCAGGAGTTCGAGTGGCGTATTCATCGGGTAGATCTTTCCATCGATATGATATCCGGTAGTCCCCTTGAGCCACTGCAGATCCCCACCAAGACCCAGGTCAGCGATGAGACCGATCAGTTCCCGGTCGCTCGCAAAGATGTGATGATAATACTTCTCAATGTGATAATCGCCGATATGATAACTCGCAGCCATTCCACCGAGCTCAGAGCCCCTCTCGAGGATGGTAACGTCCGAAACGCCGTCTTTGAGCATCCTGTATGCTGCAGCTAGTCCTGTTAGTCCACCACCAATAATAATCGTCTTCATCTCACAATCACGTCTTTCTGCATTTACTCAATATTGTGTGGATATCCGCATATAAAACCACGAGATTACACAAGATTAACACAGAAATCTTGTGGAGATGGTTGCGCCGCTGTTTCACAGACTGTGTAATCTTGTGGTTCATACCATGTAGCATTGAGCATATTCGTCTTCTTCATCTCTTTTTCATTCTGTCGAGTTCTCTCTGCAGCATATCTCCATACTTTCTGTCAACGTCATCGCCCCGCTCCCGTTTCGTCTTCTCTGCGTTCTCTACTTCTCTGGTTCTGCCTGTTATGTCCGTTCCGACGGTGCAGAGGCGCGTAATTATTCCAATTGCCATTATGATTATTCCGCCCCAGACCGCGGTGATCCACGGCGCTGTGCGCATGTACAGATTGGCGAGATCGCCCTCAACCATCTTCGATGTGATGAAGACTTCTCTTGTGAGCGACCGGTGCACATAGTTGGTGGCATAAGATTGCCCCCACTTGAAATCCGTGATGTATCTGACACAATCACGATCGATCAGCCTGTCACCCAGATACAGCTCGAAACCGATTCTGGTCGCATAAGAAGAGCCAGGGTACTCTCCGTACGGCGTTCCCTCATACCTGCTGGAGATGTCGGTGATCTTCACGGTGTATGGCTGCCCCTCGAATATGCCAGTCTCCCCGCTGCGGATGATATCATATCCATCGATCCTCGTGTTCGTGCTCACAAAGACGCCTATCAGCACCAGAATGATTCCGAAATGGATGATGTGCGGGCTTACGCTGCGCAGTTTCGTTCGCAACGTTTTAGGTCCTGATACGCTTTTTCTGGCTCTATAGAATACCGCAAGCATGGCAAAGAGAAGCGCGGGCATCGATGCATCGATCGGGAGGCTGTTAAATGGCGATGTGGCAACAGAGATCATGGTTACCACGATCACCGCTGCAATGGTTCCAACGACAACTGTTGCGGAGATATCGGGCAGAAGAAGACATGCACCGAGAAGCAGCACTATGATGAGTGTGGGTAGAGCAGTTCTCGGATTGAACCATCCGGAATCGATGACTGCGCCTGTTACAAGTGCTATGAGCATCCCGCCGATCATGATCAGGGCGAGTACGCTGAAGATTGCAACTGATGCGATCATCACATTTCGGGCGTTGATTGATTTCATAGTATCTTTTATGCTGCTGCTCTGTTTTTGGGCTGCTCCAAAATCCTTGTGCATTGCGCCGATTCTCGCGGGGACTGGTAGTCCGAATTCGGGCTACATCAAAACGGATGTTGCAGCCTCGGTTCCGGCTCCGAAATCGGATATGACCCCGTTTTTGTGCAGGATCGATTCGAGCATCTGAATCGTGATCAGGAGGTCCTTTGCTCTGAAGTTGCCCATGCTCCCGATCCTGAAGATGTTGCCCTTGAGATGTGCCTGCCCGCCAGCGATCAGGATGCCGCAATCGAGCATCTCCTTCTTCAGTTGATCAAACGCAATCCCTGCGGGCACCTTCATCGCTGTCACGGTGTCTGAGTACCTGCTCGTCCCATTCAACTGCGGAAACATCTCGAGTCCCATCGCATCTGCCGCAGCACGCACCGCTGCCGCACCTGTAGCATGTCGCTTCATACGTGCAACCAGTCCCTCCTCGTGAACGATCCGCAGCGCCTCCTGTACAGCGTAGAAGAGCGGAATCGATGGCGTGTACGGTGTCTGACCCTTTTCAGCGCTCTTCTTGTGCGCCTTGAGATCCAGGTAATACGGGGGGTTCTCTACATCCGCCATCTTCTCAAACGCCCGTTCGCTCACCGAGATGGCAGCAAACCCGGGTGGCGCACCTATGCACTTCTGCGACCCGAGTATTGCGATATCCGCGCCCCACTTGTCCACAAAAACCTCGGACCCTCCAATCGAGGTGATTCCGTCCATGATAAATAGTGCATCGTGCTTGCGTGCCAGTTTCCCGACCTCAGCTGCTGAATTGAGCATCCCGACCGAGGTCTCGTTGTGCACCATCGCAATCGCGTCCGCACCGTCCTCGAGTGCCGCTGCCACCGCATCCAGATCGATCGGATGCCCCCATTCGGACTCAATCGGGCTTGTGTTGCCGCACAACCTGCCTATGTCGCGGAACCGCTCGCCAAACTTGCCGTTCACGACTGTTACGATTCTGTCGTCCGGACTGATCGTGTTTCGTACCGCGGCCTCCATGCCGCTGGTTCCTGAGCCGCTCAGAAGCAGGATCTCGTTCTTTGTCTGGAAGAGGTCCAAAAAGAGCTCTCTGCACTCATTGAACAGTTCTGCGAACTCCTCGCCACGGTGATTGATCACGGGCTGTGCCATCGCACGCAGGATGCGAGGCACGACCGGGACTGGTCCCGGGATCATGATTAACGTGTCTTCTATATTCATGGGAATCGTACCTGTGTCTTTGTTGTGTGAGTCAGGTTCTAAAAAGTTGTCGGTTGTGCCAGCATGCTGACCTGAGTACGGGTGGCGCGAGACTTTTTGTTATGTTCCGGGTGTATTTCGGATTGTCTTATGTAAGCACAACTGACAGAATGGGGTATTATTGACCCTGAAAGTGTTTACACGCACGTGCTCGGGTAACTTGTGATAGGAACCTTAAGGTTGCACAGTCTGCGAAACAGCGGCGCAGCCATCTCCACAAGATTTCTGCCGTCAATCTTGTGCAATCTCATGGGGCATGGTCGATTTTTTCATGACCCTTCGGGACTCACGCGTGCATGAAGATCTGATCACCAATTTTCAGGGCGATGGTGTGAACGTCGTGACAACCTTTTCACAAATCACTTTATGTGGGTGTGACCTCATAATAATTATCACCACACACTTCTAACAATCTGTTCGCGTGGTATCCTCCTTGGCGTGCAGCCCTCTCCACCGGGGCTGTACGCTTTCGTCACCTATTTTGGTCCGGATAAATACATAAGTGAAAGACCGGAGGTGATCGAAAAATCAGAGGGGATGGTTATACCCGGCACCGGCATAAACTGCGCTTTTTGCATGACCGATCCAACCATGAATACGCAGCAACCAAAGCCCATGATGCCGCTGCAACATGATCATCAATATGTGGTTCTCTTCTTTGCGTCTCCG
>JAYEFS010000159.1:0-3784 GCA_034658695.1 Methanobacteriota archaeon
GAACGCTTGAATACCGCGGAACAAGGATGCAGTTTCTCGATGTTCCAGGTCTTGTCAGGGGTGCTGCGATCGGGCGCGGGCGCGGCAGAGAGGTGATCTCGGTTGTGCGGAATGCAGACATGATCCTAATCCTCATGGATGTCTTTCAGTTGCAGCAGTACGACGTGCTTGTAAAAGAGCTCTACGATGCAGGGATTCGGATCAATGCCGCACCTCCGCGTGTTATTATCCGTAAGTCGGATAAGGATGGGATCATAGTGAATAGCACGGTTGCACTCAATCTCGATAGGAAGATGGTCCAATCGGTTCTTTCGGAATACAAAATACACAACGCAAACGTACTCATACGCGAAGATATAACAGTAGATGAACTGATCGATGCAGTCACTGGAAATCGGCGGTACATTCGCGCTGTAACCGTCATAAATAAGATCGATCTCGCTGACGAACGCACGCTAGCCGGGTGCAGAGAGCGTTTTTCTGATGCGGTCATGATCTCGGCAGATGCCGATATAAATCTCGACAGATTGAAGGAGAAGATATACGCGGAATTCGGGTTCATACGCATCTACATGAAACCGCAGGGGCAGCCACCTGATATGGACGAGCCTATGATCATGAAAGGGAATTCGACGGTGGCTGATGTATGCTCTGCAATCCACCGCGATTTTGTGAGGAAATTCAGGTATGCGCAGGTCTGGGGGGAGTCTGCAAAGCATGCCGGGCAGCATGTGGGTCTCTCGCATGCACTCGTCGACGAAGACGTGGTGACGGTTGTTGTGCGGAAGTGAGATGTGCCATGATTGTAGTTATTGTATGTGCAGATGACGATGGCTCAGAGTGGATTCTTGCGTCTTAGTCAAACACGGCACAATCGAAAATCCCAGTGAAATGCACCCGGAGACTTTTGTTCTTTGCGCCATCGCGTCTTTCTCGTTATTGTTTTCTAATTTAACGAGAAAGGCGCAAGGGCGAGAGAGACGCGAAGAGTGTTGCCAATCTCAATCTTCGCGTCTTTTGCGTTGTTGCACATCCAACTGACCATTATGGAAATCACTGGATTTCCAGACAGTGCCGTCAAACACCAGTGCAGGTGACTCAGCCATCAATCGGAACAGTCTACTCAGCTCACCCACATAGGATCGAACATGCTCAATGCTATGTGGTAAGAGCCACAAGGTTACACAGATTTTCACAAGATTTCTGTGTTAATCTCGTGTAATCTCGTGGTTTTATATGCGTACATCCACACAATATTAGGCATGTACACAAAATCAACCGTTGTGCTGCCGTCCAATCTCAATTTTTCCCTTCTTGCCCTTTCCTTTCACTAGAATCTTTCCCGCGGATCTGGTACGTCCTAAGGGCATTCATCAGGAGCGTACCCACGATCAGTGCTGCCAGCGCCGCCATGGTGACCGGATCAGTGATGTGCGAGAAAGGGTCGGTTTCAATAGTCATAACGTCCGGCGCCTCGGACGGTTCTGGCGATTGCGAAATTATCCACAATTTGGATATTGCTTCTTCTGACCAGATCCCGCAATCATCCATCACCGCAAAACGATACAATCCCTCCCGAACCTCATCAGAATCGAGCGTCTTTTTGGACGAACTGCCATAGTCCGAGGATGTACTTCCATCCGGAAGCGTCCAGCGACATTTCACGACCGCACCGTCCACATCCTCGCCCCAGCCAGTGAATGTTACGCGCTCGCCTTCCTCTGCCGGATTCGGGCAAATCTCGATGTATGCGATCGGTGCCATGGGTTCTGCGGGCTCTTGATATGCGGTTTCAAATAGGCGATCCTTGTTCACCGCAATCTCATTCTCAATTGTTGCCGCGCTCATGCAACTGGTGAGCAGCACAATAATCAGCACGAGACACGCAATCACAATGCTCCGGCTGAGTTCCCCAAACGCGATCCTTTCTTTCATATCCCACCCTCCTTTGACTTACGTCACCAGTATATCAGTAACTCATGTGTCTTACCCTTTTCGGGCACTGTCTGAAAATCAAGTGGTTTACCACCGCTGATGGCTGCTGAGGAACGCAAGAGTTTCGATACCGTTTTCAACCCTCTGCGTGGCTCTGCGTACTTTGCGGTAGAATATAGGCGCTCACCGAACAATAAAGTGGCAAAAGTACATGCTCAATAACTCGTGGTAGGAACCACAAGATTACACAGTCTGCGAAGCAGCGGCGTAGCCATCTTCACAAGATTTCTGTGTTAATCTCGTGTAATCTCGTGTTTTTATGTGCGGATATTCACACAACATCGAATAAGTAATAGCAAAGTTATCTGATGGCGCCATACATCTATGACATTCATGCGATTTGCTTATTCGTGCCATCCGCGATCCATTCTGCCGATTTTATCATGGAATTCATGAATGGATGAATGACACGAAGTTTAACAGGTTATTTTCTGGCAATTCCTACGGGAATGGTGATTTCACTGGAAAAATCGACAGTCCCCCATTTTCGCATCCCACCCATCTCCATTAGCAATGGTGTGATGGGTGTGACACCCTCTTCACAAATCCCTTTATGACAGTGTAACCTCATTATAATTATTACCACGTGCTCTTTTACCAACCCACTCGCGTGGTGTGGCCTCCTGGCGTGCAGCCCCCCCACCGGGGCTGTGCGCTTTTAGCAATCTATTATGACCATGGTTGCGGCAACATGCCGGAGATCGCCTCTATAAGGACCATGCACTCACCCGATAATTCATCGAAAGGCTTATGTATGATTATGGATCAATGTATTTACCGATAAATCGAAAAGTCAGAAAATCAATAGAAGAACTGGGATCATGACAATACTAACAACACCAGATGGGACTGAAATATACTATGAAACCCACGGCAACCGGAAAGGGACGCCTGTGGTTCTGATACATGGTCTCGGCGCAGACCATTCTATGTGGGATTGCCAGATACGAAAATATCCGGAGATTGCGATCTCCCCAATCGTTCCTGATGTGAGATGGCATGGTATGTCCACGGATGCGGGGAGGTTCCGAATCGAAGACTGTGCCCGTGATATTGCGGAGATTCTTGAGTCTATGGGTCTGAAACGCGCCTCGATTGTCGGGGTGAGCATGGGCGGACTCATAGCCCAGCGGTTCGCAATCGATTTTGGGGAGAAGGTCGAAAAACTCGTAATCGTTGATAGTTTCAGCAGCATCGGTGGATCTGCGATGCGGTTCAACAGCAAGCTTGCATTGCTCCTGACGAAACTCTTTTCCAAGGCAGCCCTGGTAAAATTTATAAACTCCGCGTATCGAGGGAGTGGAGAGGAGCTGCAGAAGATACGGGACTATTTTAGGGAACAGATATTGGCACAGGAGATGAACAAAATCGTAAAGGTGAGAGAAGAAGTGAATAGATTTGATGTGCTCTACGAACTCGGGACTGTTCGGGCGCCCACACTGGTTCTCGTTGGCGATCGCAATGGACGGATGGCAATTAAGATGGCAGAAGAGACTGCAAAACATATCAAAAATGCACGGTTCGAGATCTTGAAAGGAGGCGGGGATCCTTCGAACATGATGGTTCCGGATCTGTTCGATTGTAAGGTCACGGAATTCATCAAACGGTGACACGTTATGTCCCACAAGAGACTCACAATCCTCATAATCGCCGCGCTGCTCATCGTCATGGTACTGTGTCTGGGGTACGCCACCAACCGGGAAGTGGAGAAGATCGTGCGACAGCAGTCCAATGCGCAGCAGATGCTCCTCACCAGGCAATCTGCCGCAGGAATCGAGGCTTTCCTCGA
>JAYEFS010000160.1:0-3780 GCA_034658695.1 Methanobacteriota archaeon
GTGAACGGCACCAAACCCATCGGTGCTGCCGCTGAGAAGATCAGAGTCGAAGCAGAAAAAGTGGAAGAGGCGGAAAAGCAGGCAGCGGTTAAAGCGTTGGAGTCAGGGGTTGCATCTGCTGAGCCCGCTGAAACAATAGATACGCCTGTTCGCAAGGAACCCGGATTCACAGGCGCAATTGCGGTAATCACATTGCTGGCAGCGATTCTTCTGGCTGGCAGACATCGAAGATCACGTAGATGAGATGGATGAAATCGATCAGAATCGCCCTTATGGTGCTGATTCTTTCGTTGATTGCAGTCCCGGTTGCTGTGTGCGAGGAGAGTGAATGTGGCGAGGTTACGCTTGTGTGGGGCGAGCGCGTTGCAATTGATGGATATGAGTTTGAGGTGACCGATTTCAGTTCTGGAAACATGTCTCAGATCATGTCGGATGAGTTCATCTGGGCGCTTGTTACGATACTCAAGAATGGAACCGCGGTCTGGCATGACGTCTTCAGCACCAACGGGACCGTCTCGGATTTTGTGTATGATCCAAATTCCGGTTCGTACACATTCAATCTCAGTTGCTCAGGGACATACGTCGAGAACGGTACCGACAGGATACGGATAAACGCCAGCGAAATTGTAATCGAGGACAGAGTGCACACTCAGAAGATCGATGTTGAGATATGCATAATCGAGTCGACGCCGCCGATAACACTTGCGGAGTGGATGAATAACTCGTTTGTAATAACCAAGAGCGCAAGCATTGGCAGTTATGTTAGGGAAAAGATATTTATCGAAATCAGTATAACGAATGTCAGTATGGCAGACCGTGTCGAGATCAGTGATTCCATTCCCGACGAGTTCGTGGTCAATCCTGACCGTGACCTCTACTGGAACTATATCAGAAATGAGTACCGGTATTCGGTTACTCCGCTCGTTCCGAAGACGTACACGCTTCCGGCTGTGAATGCGTCGGTGTGGTGTTACGGGCACCGGATCAATATCACAAGCAACACTCCTGAGACCGTTGTTAACGGTCCCTACGTAACGATCACGAAGACCGCTGAACTGACCAATGACACAGTGAATATCAATAACACCGTGAATGTCACAGTCAGCGTGAAGAACACCGGCGATTGCGCTGCAATGGTGTATGTCTTCGACGCAATACCTGCGGGCGTGGAACTGATCGATGGCGCGCTCGACTTCAAGATTGTTTTGAATCCGGAAGCGACTGAATATACGAGCGAGTATGTGAACAGTTATGCGCTCAGGATCAATGGATCGGTCACGCTCCCGCGCGCTGTTGTGCATTACCAGACATCAAAGCAGGTCGATCTTACCCGGGAGTACCGACCCGGGGCAACCTTCAAAATAGAGAAATACATCAATCCGAAGTTCTATGCCGCGATATCGAGATCAGAAAAGATTGAAATCGGTTACGAAAACGATTCCGGGCAGGACGATGGTGTGGAGCTTGAAGAATCGCAAGAACCAGTGGGGGTCGTGAACTCTTCGGAGTCCACAGAGTCAACAGAACTCGCAGAATCTACCGAATTTACTGAATCCACTGAATCCACAGAGTCAACAGAACCTGTCGAATCTACCTCTTCAGAAGAGGATGTGCCAGACAAAACAGATGAGACGCAGGAGAAAAGGGGCGTTGTGCAGAAGATAAAAAGCATGCCCGGATTCGGGGCGATGTCTGCGCTGGCAGGCATCCTCGCCGGGTGTGCGATCTTAATTCGCAGGAATCATGACCTCATTTAAAGAATTTGCAGATACCTGTGAAGAGATCGAAAGAATCTCCGGTTCCCTTGAGATAACAGCGGTTGTGTCGTCTGTTTTCCAGCGGATCAGCGAGTCCGACGACTCTGAGACCGAACTTCCCATCGTCGCCAGATTTGTGATGGGGCGGATATTTCCTGACTGGAACGCGGTTGAACTCGGCGTGGGTCCATCCCTGCTGTATGAATCGATGTCAAGAGCGTCAGGCATCTCTGTTAAAGAGATCAAGCAACTGATACGCGAGACCGGGGATGTGGGCGATACCGCGAAGATCGCGCTCGAGAGGGGCGCAGCGAAATCACAGACCACGTTTCTCGATTTCACTGGTGCTGCGGCAGAGTTGAGCATGAGCGATCTCTTTGAGCGGATGCTTGCAATTGCGCACGCATCCGGCACTGGTTCGCAGCAGACAAAGATCAGGCACCTGCAGTACCTCTTCAGCACCGCATCCCCTGGCGAGTCCAGGTATCTTGCGCGACTGGTGTTAGGCGAACTCAGAATCGGCGTCGGTGAGGGCATCGTCCGGGACGCGATCGCGCAGGCGGCAGGAGAGGACGTGGGCGCGGTTGAACGTGCATACATGCTAAAAAACGATCTCGGCGAAGTCGCAGTCACCGCATTCCGCCATGATCTAAGCGGAGTTACAATCGTAATTGGCAGACCGATCAAGATGATGCTTGCCCAGACCGGCAGCTTCGGCGATATCCCGGGGACGTATGCTGTCGAATGGAAGTTCGATGGCGTGAGAGTGCAGATACACAAGGACGGCGACCTCGTCCGAATATTTTCAAGAAGGCTCGAAGACGTGACAGAATCGCTTCCCGACGTCGTGAAACTCGTGAAATCCAATATAAACGCAGATCAGGTGATTCTCGATGGTGAGGCTGTTGCTGTGGGGCTCGATGGAAAACCGCTCCCGTTCCAGGATATTATGCGGCGGTTTCGGAGGAAATACGACGTATCAGCGATGGCGCAGAAGATCCCGCTCTACCTGAACCTCTTCGACATCATGTACCTCAATGGTGCGTCGTTGATCGACAAAGAACTGCGTACCAGAAGAGAGCGGCTGGATGAGATCGTAGAGCCCGCCGAGTACCTCAGGGTGGCAGAGCAGCGGTGCACGGACGACTCTGATGTTGCGCATGCCATGTACCAGGAGGCACTGGACGCAGGGCACGAGGGCGTGATGATGAAGACCCTGGATTCGGTATATTCTCCTGGAAAACGCGGCAAGAACTGGCTAAAGATAAAACCAATCATGGAGACACTTGATCTGGTCGCAGTCGGAGCGGACTGGGGCGAAGGGCGAAGAGCGAACCTGATCGGCTCATACCTGCTCGCATGCTACGACCCGGCTACCTCAGAGTTTCTTGAGATCGGCAGAGTCGGGACCGGAATCACTGACGAACAGTTGTCCGAACTGACCGAGTTGTTCTCACAGCATATAATCTCAGAGGATGGGAAAACGATTGAATTGCAACCTGCAATCGTCTTTGAGATCGCTTACGAGGAAATTCAGAAGAGCCCGCATTATGCGTCAGGATATGCGCTCAGGTTCCCGCGGCTCGTCCGGGTCAGGTTCGACAAGACGATAGAGGATGCGGATTCGGTCGAAAGGGTGGAGCGGCTGGCTGGGGGGTGACGTCGGGGCGGAAGCGGTGGTTGTGGTTGGGTGAATTTATGTGTGATGGGGGTGATGGCTATAACTGTATGGGACGGCATGATTTGCATGCATTTACGTAAACTTAAGCTAATCTATAGTTTTCCAAAGGGATAAAATTAATATATCCCAACATCTTCTATTTATCAATGCGTGATAACTATTACCGCATGAAATAGGAGGCGAAAAAAATGGCTGATTCTGACGGATTCTGTGGTTTTCAAAAGATACCGGAAGAAAGCGGCATCATACACGGTTCTGAAGAGGTACAGCTCATGAGGACTGGATGCGAAACCCCACGATTTCCACATATGCGAGGTCTGCTGTTTTCTGTGGTCGCTAACA
>JAYEFS010000161.1:0-3774 GCA_034658695.1 Methanobacteriota archaeon
ACAACATGTGCGCTGGTGAGGCTGCAGTAGCAGACCTTGCGTTCGCAGCAAAGCACGCTGCAGCAGTCCAGATGGCTGAGATGCTTCCAGCAAGAAGAGCAAGATCACCAAACGAGCCAGGAGGACTTTCCTTCGGTTACTGCGCTGACATGGTCCAGACGCTGAGAGTCAAGCCGGAAGACCCGGTATGGTACACACTCGAGGTCGTTGCATGCGGCACGATGCTCTACGACCAGATATGGCTCGGATCGTACATGTCAGGTGGTGTCGGATTCACGCAGTACGCAACAGCAGCATACACCAACGATGTGCTGGATGACTTCACGTACTACGGATACGACTACGCACTGAACAAGTACGGAGACGATGGAACAGCACCAAACGACCTTGCAACCGCAACCGACCTTGCAACCGAGGTTACCCTGAACGGTATGGAGTGCTACGAGGACTACCCAACGCTTCTTGAAGACCACTTCGGTGGGTCACAGAGAGCAGGAATCCTTGCAGCAGCCAGTGCATGCACAACCGGTATTGCTACCGGTAACTCACAGGTCGCACTGTCTGCCTGGTACATGTCGATGTACGTGCACAAGGAAGGCTGGGGACGACTCGGATTCTTCGGATACGACCTGCAGGACCAGTGCGGTGCAACCAATGTCTGCTCGTACCAGGGTGACGAGGGATGCTGCCTCGAACTCCGTGGCGCAAACTACCCGAACTACGCGATGAACGTAGGTCACCAGGGCGAGTACGCAGGATTTACAGGCTCTGCGCACGCAGGTGCACACGATGCATACTGCTGCAACCCACTGATCAAGGTCTGCTTCGCTGACCCATCACTGGTCTTTGACTTCTCCTACATCAGGAAGGAGTACGCCAAGGGTGCGATGCGAACATTCCGACCAGCAGGCGAGCGCAGTCTGGTTATACCAGCAGGCGTATAGGCGAGAAATCGCCTACCCTTTTTTCTTTTTTGTGGTATACTCATACCGGATGGTGAGTTACCAAAAGGTTTATTATTTGATAACCAATTGGTAACCTTATGAGGAATCCATTTGTGTATGGTGCTATTGTCACAGGCACTCATTTTGTTAACAGGGATCGAGAGATCAGGGAGATCACTGCCGGACTTCTCGGGGGGCAGCATATCATCCTTTACTCCCCAAGAAAGATGGGAAAATCGTCCCTCATCGAGGAGGTTTTCAGGCGTATAAACGAGAGCGGGGAGGCTTATGCAGCAAGGATCAACCTGCAGAAGACGGAAACAAAAGAAGCACTATCGATGATGCTCATCAATGAAACCGTGCGAAAAACGTATTCTTCGGTCGAAAAACTTGCTAAAGAGATGAAAGAACTTTTTAAGAGGATTGATGTCAAACTTTCCGTTGATAAAGACGGAAAGATGGAGATCGAACCTACTTTTGGAGAGATAAGAGAAATTTTAGAGGATGCGCTCGATTTTCCTGAAAAAGTTTCTGAAAAGAAGGGAAAAAGGATGATCATCGCCTTCGATGAGTTTCAGGAGATGAGAAAATACGATGGAATCGAGATGGAACGATTGTTCAGGGCGACAATCGAAGATCACAGGTCTGTCAGTTACATATTCACAGGAAGCGAAAGACATCTGATTTCTTTGATATTTGAGGATTGCGAAAGACCTTTTTATCGGTTTGCGAGATTTATGGAACTTGGACCAATTGAAGAATATCAGTTGAGAAACTTTATTGCTAAAAAATTCAATGATACAAATAAAAATATCACCGACGACGCTCTTGATTATGTAATAACATTCAGCGAATGAATACCTTTTTACGTCCAGTGTCTGTGCCACGAGGCATGGTATCTCTCTGAAAGAGAGGTTGATACAGCAACCATGGAAGAAGCGCTTACAGGGAAGATATTGCCCGCGCTCTCACCTGGTTTTGAGATTATATGGGGTAAGATAAGAAGTGAGGTGCAGCGGAAACTGCTGCTTGCGATGGCATGGGAAGACCGTAATATGGATTATAGAAGACATCTCATCGAGCGATATGGACTCCGACCTTCCAGCCATGTCAGAAAGGCAGCAAGAGCGATGGAGAGCATGGGTCTCATCTATCAGATGCGCATCGCCGATTTTCTTTTCAGAGAATGGATAAAAAGATATAAAACCTTTTGACGGTGGATTATCAAAGAATTCCGACTGGTGTATAGACAGGTACCCGCTTCTTGATTTCTTGATGACCACTTCGGTGGCTGAGAGAGAGCAGGAATCCTTCTTTTCTTTTTTCTGTAAATTGTTGACCGCCCACATACGGTGGGGTTTATGCAGGGTCAGGATGATTGACATAATAACCATACATAAAGGTGGACTGAGAAATCATGAAGATGTCTGATAGAAGGAAGAAGATGGCTGAGAGAAGAAAGAAGAGGGAACAAGAAAAGAGTTCCATGCCCTTTCACGTGATGCTCGTCCCCACTCTGGGCTGTCCTTCCAATTGTAGTTATTGCTGGAGTTCAGAGGAGGACTCCCCGATGATGAGTATTGAAACCATTGAAGAGGTGGTTGAATGGGTCAAGAATTTCCGGAAGGACCATGTCACGTTTACATTCCATGGTGGTGAGCCGCTCCTTGCCGGAGCTGATTTTTACAGAAAGGCACTGCCATTGCTGGCAGAAGGTTTGAGTCATCTAAGACCGTCGTTTGCATTGCAGACCAACCTCTGGAAGCTCACCCCCGAACTGGCACAGATTCTGGCAGAGTACGATATCCCCATCGGTTCCAGTATCGATGGTCCCAAGGAGCTTAATGACCTGCAGAGGGGAGTTGGGTACTTCGAGAAGACGATGCGGGGCTATGAAATCGCCCGGGCTAACGGTCTCGATGTGAGATTCATCTGCACCTTCACATCACACTCTGTAAAATTCAAGGAGGACATATTCAACTTTTTCCTGGAGAATGGTCTGACTCTTAAATTGCATCCGGCACTACCGTCGTTGCGTGGCGAAAACCCTGAAGAATGGGCGCTCGACCCGAAAGAGTATGGAGAGTTGTTAATTTATCTCCTGGATAAATATCTGGAGAACATGGGCAAGATTGAAGTGATGAATATCGATCACCTGTGCAAATGCGTCTTCACTCACAGGGGCAGTGTCTGCACCTTCGTGGATTGTATGGGCGGTGTCTTCGCTGTGGGACCTGATGGGGGCATTTACCCCTGCTACCGTTTCGTGGGAATGCCAGAGTATGTGATGGGCAATGTTTACGACCACCCCACAGAGGAAGACCTTGCCCAATCCGACGCGTGGAAGCTTATGTATCAGTATAAGGATTATGTGGATCAAGAATGTAAGGACTGTCCATATATTGATTTTTGTCGGGGCGGATGTCCATACAACGCCATAGCACCTGCTGGTGGTGAAATAAAAGGCGTCGATCCGCACTGTATGGCGTATAAGATGATATTCAAAGAGATAACTGACAGGTTCACCAGGGAGTTATCAGAATCACCTGATATGTGCATGTCGGGTATGGCAGGTATGCCGATGCCATCTTTTCAACCGGGTCAGGAGAATGGTTCCAAGCCAGGGATACTGTCATTGATGTTCAAGAACCGCTGATCCATAGCGCGCATATTAGCCTGAACGTATGTGTTTAGCTGCGGCAGAAAACCGCCGACTAAGGACGAGGCGGTTACCCGCCTCTCCTCGTCTCAGAACGGTACGAGAAAGTTTCCCTTCATACACGCTTGCGCATCTCATAACCCTTTCTGTATCGGGCAGCAGTTTATTCCT
>JAYEFS010000162.1:0-3733 GCA_034658695.1 Methanobacteriota archaeon
TTGCAAGCGGATTTCTGAGTATCGCCTGCATCACCGCACCTGCAAGTCCAAGACCGATGCCTGCGATGATACCGAGGAAGATTCTGGGGAGCCTGAGGTTCCAGACACAGACATCAGCGAGCCATGTTGCCTCGTGTATGTGAAGCTCGCCGTTCACCTCTTTTACCTTGAAATCCTTGACTCTGTGAGCCGAATCTATATCGCCGCTGATTTTTACGCCCATTTTTTCTGTATACCGTTCGTCAGGCGTGATTTCAACCTTATTTTCGCCAACACCTTTGATTATGATTGTACCGTCCTCGGATTTGATGATCTCCGCATTTTGCACCCAGCCGATACCGTATTCATCTATGAGGTGTTCTTTGAGTTTCTCGCTATCGCTTCCGGGAACATTGTCCAATGTGAAGATATATTTTGACTCGAACATATCCGGGAACGGTTTTCTGAGTATCGATGAATAAGCGTCCCAGACCGAGAGGTCTGCAGACCCGAGCGATGTTGATACTCCTGTTATTCCGACGATCAGGGCTGTGAAGAGGAAGATGAAGAGAATCTTCCTTCCGACAAATTTTTTGTACTGCTCCCTGATCTCGTCTGCTGTTACTGTAGAGCTTTCTTCTTTTTTCATAGTAACTCATCCGTTCTGGATATGACTCGTCTCGTCCTCGTTTGCGTTTCCGGAGATTCCAGTGTGTAGTCTGATGCTGCGGCTGGCAGTGTACAGCAAAAGAGCAGCAGACTCATGGCTATTTCAGCCAGTGTCCCATTCATTCCCATCGTATATTTCCTCCTTATGGCAGACTTTTACTTTATGTGATTATACACAAAATATGTATTATATGACGCGTGTACCGATAGATAATTCACCAGGTACTTAAAACTTTTGATTTAAGAAGTATAACTAAATAACAAATTATCAGTTCAGCGCGTGATCTGATCAGCATAATGACCTGTTGGGTGCGAGAGCACTCCGTAGGTTCTTATTGCCCTAATGGCTGCACCAACAACGGTTCAGTACCCCCCACCCACCCTCACGCAATCACATCACGCTGCACATTGATTATCCGTGCGTACATGCCCTCTCCGCCCATCAAATCAGCGTGCGTCCCGGATTCAACCACACGACCGTGGTCCAGCACAACAACCTTATCTGCAGTTGCGATCGTCGAGAGGCGGTGAGCGATAACAAGCGTCGTTCTACCCTCCATCAGGTTGTCGATCCCGTCCCGGATCGCCTGCTCGTTCTCAGAGTCCAGGTTCGATGTCGCCTCATCCAGGATCAGGATCGGCGCATCCTTCAGAAGCGCACGTGCGATGGAGATGCGCTGCCGCTCGCCGCCTGATAGCTTTGCACCGCGCTCACCGAGCGTCGTGTCGTAGCCATCAGGCAGTGATGCGATGAAGTCGTGTATGTATGCCTTCCGTGCGGCATCCTCGATATCGGCGTTGGTGGCGTCGGGCTTCCCGATGCGGATGTTATCGCCAATTGTTGTGTTGAAGATGTACGCATCCTGCTGGACGACAGATATGCGATTGCGCAGGTCTGCAAACGAGAACTTGTGGATGTCATACCCGCCGATCATGATCCTGCCATGCTGCGGGTCCCAGAACCTGAGCAGCAGATTGACGAGCGTAGTCTTTCCTGAGCCGCTCGGACCAACCACTGCCACGTTCTCGCCTGCGCTGCACCCGAAACTGACGCTCTGCACAACCGATGGCTCGTCAGGCTGATAGCGGAAGGTCACATCCTCAAATGTCAGTGTCGGCTCGACAGCACCTATCGGCTCCGCATCCGGAGTCTCCCGAACGACAGGCGGCTCATCAAGGACTGTAAATACGCGCTCTGCTGATGCCATGATCATGGCAACCTGTTTGGCAACCTTGGCGATGTTCATCACAGGTCCGAAGGCAGCCGATGCCATCAGGAGCATCAGTGGCAGTTGATACGATGGCAGCATACCCTTGTCCACCATCAGAACGCCCACTACAAGCACGGTGAGCGAGCCAAGCATGCTGCAACCCTCTGTGAGCCCGCCAAGGCTTCCAAGATATCGGCTGTTGCGCTTCTGTGTCGCTATGAGAGCGCGGCTGTTCGCTTCCACCTCGTTTAGACGTGCCGGACCTCGCCCGAACACAACGATCTCACGCAAGCCCTGGATGCTATCGACCATCTGCGCATTCGTCTCCCCGAGCTCTATTCTGAGCCTGTTTGCTATGACATCGCCGATGTGATGCATCTTGATCGGTGTGCCGATTACGAGAAAGAGGAACGGCAGCAGCACCAGTGGCAGCATCCAGTGGAGTGAGCCAAGTATGATCAGCGCGGTGAGTGGCATGATCAGCGCAACGAAGGTTGGCATAAGTGTGTGCGCAAAATAAAGCTCGACCGTCTCTACATCAGCCATCACCGTCGAGATGATATCGCCGCTGCGTCGTTTGAGTATGTAGGCTGGGGCTGCCGGTTCGATCGCGTCAAAGACCCGTGAACGCATCATCGCAAGGATGGCATAAGCGATGCGATGCGAGATATATGACTCAGCCCATGCCATTATAGCCTTAAGGACCGTGAGAATTGCAAGTGCGATCAGATAGGGGCGTAACTCAAGAACACTTGTGCCTTCTGCTGCAAGCCCGACGATCAGCGCACCGACCGCGGCAAGCGCAATCGTGCTCGCACTGTTGAGCATGGCTGCAAGCGACGTGAGTGTCAGTTCACCCCACCATGGTCGCACCATCCTGAGTAACCGTATCAGTGTGTGTTTTGTTTTTGCGAGGTCTGTTTCGTACTTTTTGCCATCTACTGTTACCGTTGACATATTTCACACCTCATGAGACCCGCTGTGCAGAGACCAGTTGCGCATATATGCCGCCCGCCCCGATCAGTTCATTGTGTGAGCCCGACTCAACCATCTTCCCTTCGTCGAGAACGACGATTCGATCGGCACCTCTCACCGTTGAGAGCCGGTGTGCAACAACAAGCGTTGTCCGCCCCCGTTTCAATCGGTCGAGTGCTTCCTGGATGATCATTTCGTTCTCGGCATCCACACTGCTCGTTGCCTCATCAAGGAGCAGGATGGGAGTATCTCGCAGTAGCACACGGGCAATCGCTATACGCTGCCTCTCGCCGCCTGAGAGCCGGGTCCCGCGTTCTCCGACAATGGTATCATAGCCCTGCGGTAAAGCAACAATAAAATCATGGGCATTTGCCAGACGTGCCGCTTTAACAAGCTCCTCCTGGCTCGCATCTGGCTTGCTCACGCGCAGGTTATCAGCGACTGTTCCGTGAAAGAGGTAGGTATCCTGACTTACAACCGATGCCTGTGCACGTAGCGTCTCGAGCGTGTACTCGCGCAAGCCCTGTCCACCGAGGGTGATTCTCCCGTGCTGCGGATCCCAGAACCGGAGGAGGAGGTTTATGACCGTTGTCTTGCCAGAACCACTCCTGCCGACCAGTGCCACGGTCTCGCCGGAATTGACCTCAAACGAGAGATCGGAAAGAGCCGGGCGCTTGCCCTCGTCATAGCCGAAGGTCACATCCTCGAAGCGGATGGATTGTGCAACAGGTGGCGTTGATGCGGCTTTGGGTGAATTGGTGACATCAGGCGTGGTATCGAGCAGGTTGAAGATTCCCCCTGCTGCTGTTGCACCCTCGAGTCCCCCGTGATATGCGGTATTCAACTCAAGAATCGGTTTGTATATCTCGTTTCCAAGCAAGAGCACGATTAAGAGCACA
>JAYEFS010000163.1:0-3722 GCA_034658695.1 Methanobacteriota archaeon
TGGGTCTGGTTTTTGCGGTAGTTAATTTTAATGTTTCGCGAACATATCTGCTACATGTAAAGTGTGTGTTAAGGTTCTGAACGCTAAAAGCTGGGTTATACCAACGAACAGGGTGGCGAAGGTATTGCCTGATAAGAACGTATTTAAATGTTTGCGGTTCTTACCTACAACTATATGGATCAGGATATCGATCTCATCATGCGCGCTGCAGAGAAGCATCAATCATGGTACAGGGACTGCCTGCCGATGATTGCGAGCACCAACCTCACAAGCAAGAATGTGCGGCGTCTTGCGGCAAGCGATCTCGCCCACAGGTATGCAGAGGGTGTTGTCGGACACAGGTTCTATCAGGGCTGCAAATACATCGACGATATCGAGGCAAAGACGATCGAACTCGCAGAGAAACTCTTTGATGCGGAGCACGTCAATGTGCAGCCGACTTCAGGCGTCGTTGCAAACATCGCTGCATTCTTTGCACTGGCAAACCCGGGCGATACGATAATCTCCCTCGACGTCCCGCAGGGCGGGCACATCAGCCACGTGCGGTATTCTGCTGCCGGTGTCAGGGGCTTGCGCGTGATTGCGCACCCGTTCGACCCCGAGATCATGAATATTGATTCCGACCGCATGGTTGCGCAGATCCGCGAGACCAAGCCACGAATCGTTCTCTTCGGTGGAAGCCTCTTCCTGTTCCCGCACCCGATTGAGGAGGCATGCGAGGCAGCAGACGAGGTGGGCGCAACGATCGTCTACGATGGTGCGCATGTGCTAGGACTTATCGCTGGAAAACGTTTTCAGGACCCGCTGCGCGAGGGCGCCATGGTCGTCACAGGATCCACGCACAAGACCTTCCCGGGTCCCCAGGGTGCAATTGTCCTCTGCAAAGAGGAATTATCAGAGAAGATCGACGAAGCGGTCTTTCCAGGAACGGTGAGCAACCATCATCTCCACCATCTTGCAGGGCTCGGCGTAGCACTCAGCGAGATGACAGAGTTTGGCGAGGCTTATGCATCAAAGGTGATTGCAAACGCCAAATCGCTTGCGCAGGCGCTCTATGAGCGGGGATTCGACGTGCTGTGCGAGTCTCAGGGATTCACAGAGTCGCATCAGGTCGCAGTCGATGTCACGAAGGTCGGTGGCAGCTCAAAGATCGCAACAAGGCTTGAAGAGTCGAATATCATCGTGAACAAGAATCTTCTGCCGGGCGATCCCGTGAGTATCACGGTCGAGCCATCCGGGATCAGGATCGGCACACAGGAGCTGACCAGGATCGGGATGGGTGCATCAGAGATGGACGCGATCGCTGATTTCTTTAAGAGGATCGTGCTTGATTGCGAATCACTCGAAAGCGTCAAAAGCGATGTGATCGAGTTGAAACGCTCCTATCAGAAGGTCCATTACTGCTTCGATGATACCGGAGCTTACGATTTTCCTGAATAAGGGAACTCGCAATAAATAAGTTGTTGGTAGAAGGTGCCGCGCTTATATAATGTGTTGGTGCAAGATATTTATCACGAATGTCATAAATCGAACGGATGTCATGATTTTATCCTGTTCATTGGCACACGGTACGTATTTCCAAAATTTCCGGTGTGTGCACTTTTTATATGCTCGCAAAAGTGGTGATTCGTTCCATTCGTGCCATTCGTGCCATTCGCGATCTTGACCATATTTTTATATACTATCTACTGAGATGAATCATGATTGGTGTATCGCTTTTTGGGAGTTAATGGCAACAGCCCCATAGTGTGATAAGGTTTTTATACCATGGGTAAAATTATAGGCACGTCACAATACAGGTCGATCGCGACCCTAAATCAAAGGAGGATTGAAAGATATGATCAGGAGGTTGACTCGATGACAGATGTACTATTGGATTACATCCCGATTGCGGTGATGCTGGTTTTAGCATTGATAATACCATTAGTCATCATCTTCATCGTGAAACAGATTACTCCGAGAAACCCTGCCCGATTCAAGAACACGACCTACGAGGGCGGAAAAGATCCGATAGGAGAAGCACAGGTGCGATTCAATGTTTCGTATTACGTACTTGCGATTGTTTTTGTGCTTTTTGATGTTGAGGTTCTTTTCTTATATCCGTGGGCTGTTTGTTACAAGAATTCGGTAGTTCTGGGAGAGATTCCCGGATTTACCATGATGGCAGTTGGTGCGATGACATTATTCCTTATTATCGCACTGGTAGTCGGAGATATTTACGCATGGAAGAAAGGCGCGTTCTCATGGATGCGTTCGTAGGAGGTTATCATGCCAAAAGACATTAGAACACCAATGCAGGTTATAACCACCACCACCGGCGCGATTCATGAGTTTCTCAAGAAATCGCCAGCGCAGGACGTCATAAACTGGGGTAGGAAGAATTCGCTCTGGTTCATGACCCAGCCGATGGGGTGTTGCGGCGTCGAGATGATCGCCGCGGGCTGTTCCCACTACGACACCGACCGATTCGGAATCATTCCGAGATGTTCACCGCGACACGCGGACGTGATGGTGATCAGTGGATATATCGTCCGTAAGTACTTCCCGGCGCTGAAGCGATTGTACGAACAGATGCCTTCGCCAAAATGGGTCATCTGTATGGGCAACTGCTCAATAAGCGGCGGACCATTCTACCAGTCGTACAACACGCTGCAGAACATCGACGAGATATTCCCGGTTGATGTCTACATCACCGGATGCCCGCCAAGACCCGAGGCACTGATTCAGGGGTTCATAGAACTCCAGAAGAAGATCAAGGCGAAGACCGACAAGGGAACAATGTACGGGGTGAAATGAGATGGACGGAACAACAGTACTTGATTCATTGAAATCTCAGTTCCCGGACGCTGTTGCGGACGCTCTGATCGATTCTCAGCCGCCACATATAGTCTGTGCAAACGTCGGTAAGGACAGAATCGTTGACGTCTGCTCGCACTTAAAAGATAATCTGCAATTCAACAGATTATCCGGGATTACAAGCCTCGATTTCCCGGAAGAGGGGAAGCTTGAGGTGGCATACATGATCGCATCGTACGATCACTCGGTGATCGTGAAGCTGAAGGCAGAGGTATCGCGGGACGAGAGTCCATCGATTGATACCGTAATTCCGGTCTGGTGGAATGCGAACTGGTACGAGCGAGAGGTCTACGAGTTCATGGGCATCTACTTCGATGGACACCCTGAGATGACCGTACTCGTATTATCAGACGATATGATGGGTGAATGGCCCCTTCGTAAGGATTACGCTGAGTATCCGCAGACGACTGCAAAGTACCCGTACTCGGATGATCAGGAAAGCGTTGTCGAAGAGAAGTACCCACTTGAATGGAAGTCGTGGCCCTCTGAGAGGCATTATCTGGAGTAGGTGGCATCAATGGTTAACAAACACGACGTTAAGAGACGGATGCGGCAACTGGCTGCCGAATACATTCACGAGCCACAGCAAGAGGCGTATAAGCTCGATGATACTGAGATGATGCTTCACATCGGTCCGCAGAACCCAATCCAACCAGGACCGTTCCTGATCGATCTCAAGCTCAGTGGTGAGACTGTCAGGGACTCAAAGCTCTACATGGGATATGGGCATAAAGGAATCGAAAAAATCCTTGAGAGCATGACATACATCCAGGGGCTTCCGGTAACGGATCGGATCTGCTATCTTGCATCGCTCTCAAACAACGAGGCTTATGTAAGTTCTGTTGAGCGATTGCTCGATATCGAGC
>JAYEFS010000164.1:0-3718 GCA_034658695.1 Methanobacteriota archaeon
GGGACCGCGGTTGAGCAGGTGGATGCAGTCGTTACGAGGCTGCAGACGGAAACGCAGACGCAGGTGTGAGCGCCTGAAAAATTGGCGACCGACCGCGGGAGAGGTACGTACCCGGTATTGCATGGATATTTGCTGGTTCTGCTGTTTTCTGTGGTCACTGACAGTAGCTCCCTCGCGTATGCAAAAAAAACGCGGCGCATCTCTCTCAACTTTGCGTCTCTGCGACTTTGCGACCTTGCGTTGTATCAGAGGAACGCAAAGACGCGATGACGCAAGGGCGCAAGGATTGGAAACCACAAAATTCATCAGAATCAGGCATTTTCACATCAAAGACTCAAAATTCTACGCCAATAAATCCTTAACCCGCTGCAGACATTTCCCAGAATTGAAATAAACCTCGACACCCACCTCGTTTAATTCTTTCAATATCTTTTCCGGATTAAAGTCCATGTCCTTTGTCAGGAAAATAACCCTGCTTTCGCGTCCTATTGAGTTTCCAACGAGTTTGACGAATGAAAAAACAAGAGCATCTTTATACTGCAGATCATACTCCGGATCGTTCGAAACATAATATGCCATCGTGTGTTGAACTGGTAAAGGATCATCGAAAATATAAAGTACCGGAGATAATTTATCCAAAACATATAACGGTGCTTGTCGCAGTTCTTCCACCAGTTCATCAAAATATCCTTTGATCGTGCTGAAACCTTCGATGATTCTATCCGCATTTCCGATTTCATACCTGTTAATTTCATGAAACACCTTGTTAAAATCCTCTCTGAACTTTTTAAGAGATTTTACTTCGGTTTGAGTGACCATTTTAAACTCTATTGCACAGATACTTGGGCAACAAACGAACACCATCGGAAATTTTGCTGCGTGCTCTATTAAATGGATGGTGTTCTGATCGCGGCTCCACCCAATGTCCACTAAAATATTGGTATCCACAACCAAAATTATTGCCGGGACGACTCCGTTTTTAGCTTCTGTAATCGTTTTTCTAATGGTTCGGATAGTTTTATCCATGATAGAGCACCCACGGCATCTTTAATACTTTTCAATTTTTCATCTGTTGTAAGTTCTTTTTTCATATTACACAGTGGGGATTATGTTCTTAAATAGTAGTCGTTCTTGCGTTATATCTCGATTTTCGGTGAAACGTAAATTACAGCCCAAAAGGTGTCACGCAAGTATGACACGTTCCACCCTTTTCAAACGTCTATTCTTCAATCGCGTCGTTATCATGGGTAATTCTACATGTGTTCTGTGACAATAAAAGGACCGGCTATTTCAATTCACCGAAAGTCAGGTTATATCTGTCAATACTACATCCTTTCACACCAACTCTCACAGATCACATACCACTGCCACCAAACCGCCGTAATTACGTTTATCGCATATAGGGGCGGCAATAGCTCTATGAGGTGGTTATTACGTCTTAAGCGAACACCAATGTGCCTGCACCACATCTCAAACGATCTCTCGGATTGTGGCAGAACTTCGCAGAAATCAGTGAGGGCGTGGGTGATAGGGCAGAGATAAAGACGAGTAGGGATTTCACTGGATGAATGCGGGGTGTTGTGTGTGTCCCTGTTAAGTGGTGGTTACATGATATCTATAATCACTCAGGGCTTGCAGAAAAATAAAGTAGCGTTTTTCTGATTCTGTGGTTTCCAATCTTTGCGCCCTCGCGCCCTCGCGTCTTTCTCGTTCCTCTGATCTAACGCAAAGTCGCAAAGTCGAGAGAGACGCAAAGACGAAGGAGTGTCGCCCACGATTGCTATAACGTGGGGGTGGGCTACTGCCATCGACCACAGAAAACGTTAGAACCAGCAAATTCCGTGGTTTTTTCGCCTCAGCTAATTCTACTTTGTCAGATTAACCACCCATTCAGGCGCCTGACGTTGGTTTTGTTTTCCGAACGGTTTGAGGTCATGCCACCGCCCGCTGTTGATTTGTCTGTAATGTGACAAAGTAGGACTAAACACCTGCATAAAAATAGTAGCCACAGATAGCAACAGAGTGTGGATTCGGGTGTGCGAAGAGAACATCCCTGTGCTCTCTGCTATCAGAAAATCACAAAATGAAACAGATGCGGCTCAGCATATCCACACCACAATTGCCGCCCGACCGCGCAAACCACCTCTCCTGGCACACCATGCAGACCCGACCTCCCCACACCCCGAACAGCGGGTGCCGCATCATGCGAGATCCGGGTTCTCGTTTGCGCCATCCGGAAGACGCCGGTGCACCGAACGGACAATGGAATGACCGGCACACGCAAGAGATTGCGCGCGGAGAGGCGCAATTCCGAAAAGATTCGCCGCCACAGTCCGACCGGCACCCCCGATCAGCCGATTACGAAAAGACGTTCGGGTAGATGGTCTGCCATTTTGGTCTGGTGTATCGGCATCACATATCAGCATATTATCCCATCACCGTGTCAGGGGCGACGTTCTTCGTGTAACTGTCTGAGATTGACCATAACAATTATATGCAATCACATAAAGAATAGTATACAGTCACAAAGTGGTCATGGGTGCATTGCGGGACAATGGTCTGCCCATAGTGATACAGTAGGGGTATACAGCCTCTACATGGAGTAGAAATGAAAGGGAGGCGCGGGATAAACAACAACATGGGCTACATGGTTAGTGTATATTTGGTATATTATATTTAGTGCATATCTTGTGTGTCTGCCGTAACATCATGGCAGAAACGTATCGACCAACGAACAACAAACAATGGAGGTTTGACATAAACCAACAGATTTGCGCGTCCGCCCGGGCTGGCTCGACGCGCAGAACAATTCCCTGAAACAAGGGGGAGGATGCAGTATGAAGACAGAAGCAATCTGTGGCTGTGGCGGGAACAGTGTGGCGTCAGTGATGCTGCCTGACGTATACGGTATGTCGGGATTACACCGGCAGGTGTCTGACAGCGGTTCTGCTGATGGGCGCAATATCTGCTGCAGCTCTTGCTTCTGGTCGGCGTCCGGACTATCTCTGTTCGGAGATGCGCTGACGAACGATCTGGAGGATAAGGGCACGCTCTTCGAGAGAGGGGCGTGGCAGAGAACTCGGATAAACATGATAAAGGAGGGTAATAGGACAATGAATACTAGAACAATAATTGCGGTCGCGCTGCTGGCGATCGCGATGATGGCAGCACCAGTGATGGCGGCTAATACGCCAGCAGAGATGATTGCCATGCAGTTACACGCAGCCGGAGCCGGTCCTGACGGACTACCCGGAAATACTGATGATGTAGCATGGAGCGGAACAACGGCGTCCGGGATACAGGCGGCTAATATCAACTTTGAAGATACTGTCGACATCCACGGAACCACGTACTACATTGGATTCTGGATCATCAACACTGATGATGATGGGGTAGGAAATGATACTGAACATGTCATATTGATCGACACCAACAAGAATTTGGGAGACGGCGTTCGAGTGGAACGGATCATTGACTACGACTTTGGCGACGCATTAACAGTCGCGACATCCAATGTCAGTGTCAAGTACAACAACACTACTGGCACATCCGGTTACGGTGCCGGCGACCCGATGTACCTTGCAGCTGGTAACACAGTAGCAATCAATGACATCAGGTTGACTCCGGTTCCGGTTCCGGTTGGAGGCGGAGGCTATGCGGCTGGCAGTCAGGTGGTTACAGGTGACACAGATATTGGCAATGTGTTATACAACTCGTC
>JAYEFS010000165.1:0-3694 GCA_034658695.1 Methanobacteriota archaeon
ACTGCTGCTGCTGGCGCCGCCTGTTGCTGCATCAGACTACACACTCGGAATCTTCGGCAACGCAAACGAAGACGACACCATAAACATGCAGGATGTGACCTATACAGAGCTCATCATCCTCGAATACCGCGACAAGACAGAACTATCAGACGCCAAGTACGACGGCAAGATCAACATGCAGGACGTGACCCAGATCGAGCTGGTCATACTCGGGAAGGAGAAGGAGGTTACCGTAAGCATACACACACGTCCGAGTATGGGATCCACAGAAATTACCGAAAGACCTGTGACGATCAGTAAGCCAGTGGAAAGGATCGTTGTTGGCAGTGGCCGTGGCTTCATGGGTGTGCACTACATAGGGACACTGCGAGCACTCAAGCTGGATAAGGACAGAATAGCCGGCGTTACCGAGGACGTCAAAGACGCAAATGCTTACTTTCCGGAGTTTAGCGAGCTGCCATGCATTGGAAAGAAACCAATGGACTATGAGGCTATACTTAACCTACATCCGGACTTAATGATTGTGGGGACATCAAGTCTCGAAAAGCATGCTGATAAGCTCCCAGGTGTTACCGTAGTTGCTTTCGACTGCTGGAGGCCAGAGACCTATGTAGATGAGCTAAGAAGGCTTGGATACATCCTCGATAAGAACGACGAAGCTGAGGAGTTTATTGATTTCTACAGTGGAGTGATGGATACGATCAGAGAAACAGTTGATGAAATTCCAGAGGAGGATAGACCAAAAGTCTACTTTGAAAGTAGGAAACCTTACAGTACCGGCGCTAAAGGTTCTGGATATCATGCGAAAGTCACGATGGCGGGTGGAAACAACATCTTCGGAGATCTATCTGGCTATCCAAAGGTTGACCCCGAAGAAGTGATTAAACGCAATCCCGAGATTATTATCAAATACCCGCCGGCATCAGGAAGCAACTACCATATAGGCACAGATGTAACCGAACTGATTGATGTAAGAAACGAAATCATGAATCGTCCTGAATTAGCTGAGGTTGAGGCAGTGAAAAACGGGAAGGTTAACATACTTACTGGTGACGTCATTGGTGCAACAAGACACTTTGTGGGCATAGGATATATGGCAAAATGGTTCCATCCAGAGCTATTCGAAGATTTTGATCCTGATGCGATCCATCAGGAGTATATAACAAGATTCCAGGGATTGCCCGATGATTTCCTGGATGAGCACGGCGTATTCGTGTATCCGCCGCCAGAGGAGAGTTGATAGGAATAAATAAAAAGGAGATGATAAATATGAGAACAAGTATACTGGTCGGAATAACCGCGATGCTCTTGCTGGCGCCCCCCACAGCAGCATCGGACTACACCCTCGAAATCTTCGGTAACGCAAACGAGGATGATACAATAAACATGCAGGATGTGACATACACCGAACTGATCATCCTCGAATACCGGGACAGGACAGAACTTGCAGATGGCAAGTATGATGGCAAGATCAACATGCAGGATGTGACCCAGATCGAGCTTGTCATACTGGGAAAAGAGATGGAACTGACGCTCATAGATACCACTGATAGAATTGTGACTGTGAAAGAGCCGGTGGAGAGGGTAGTTGCATTTCACAGCGGTCATGCTGAAACAATGCGATCAATCACGGCAAAGGATAAAATAGTCGGTGTGAGTAAATATGTGATCGAAGATGAATTCTTGTCGGAATTCGTTGACTATCCGAACGTTGGTTCCACTGGTTCTCCCAACTACGAGGAAATATTGAACTTACACCCGGACATTGTCTTTTTATATGCAACTTTCTCTATGTCGAGTTGTGAAGCTATTCAGAATAAGCTAAAAGAATTGGATCCTGAGATCGCAGTGATCCGTATGGACACTTTCAAGCCGGAGAGTTACGTGGAGGAGACAAGAAAGTTGGGATACATTCTTGAAAAGAAAGAAGAAGCCAATGAACTTATTGATTTCTATGAAGGGTGGATGAATGGCATGGATGATAGATTGGAGGAGATTTCTGAGGATAATCGACCAAAAATATACTATGAGAATCGGAAACCGTATTATACGGTAGGTGCCGGGACCGGACATCAACAGAAGCTTGAAATTGCTGGCGGCAATAACCTCTTCAGTGATCGGAATGGCTATTTTGACGTGGATCCCGAGGCGGTGGTGGAACGAAATCCTGAGATCATAGTCAGAACTGACGCGCATGTAAGGGGCTATGGTACGGACGATATAACCGAACTAAGTGATATAAGAAACGAAATCATGAATCGTCCTGAATTTTCCAAGGTTGCCGCAGTGAACAACGAAAGCGTTTGGGTAATTAATAACCAGATCATTGGCGGGGTAAGACACTTTGTAGGCATAGGATACATGGCAAAGTGGTTCCACCCGGAACTCTTCGAGGACCTGGATCCACAGGCGATCCATCAGGAATATGTGACAGAATTCCAGGGATTGGACTATGACCTGAGTGAGCACGGCGTATTCGTGTATCCGCCGCCAGAGGAGAGTTGATAGGAATAAATAAAAAGGAGATGATAAATATGAGAACAAGTATACTGGTCGGAATAACCGCGATGCTCTTGCTGGCGCTCCCCACAGCAGCATCGGACTACACACTCGGCATCTTCGGGAACGCGAACGAGGATGACACGATCAACATGCAGGATGTGACCTACACCGAACTGATCATCCTCGAGTACAGGGACAGAACAGATCTCGCAGACGCCAAGTACGACGGCAAGATCAACATGCAGGATGTGACGCAGATCGAGCTGGTCATACTGGGAAAAGAGAAGGAGCTTACGATTCTGGATTCTGCTGATAGGATCGTGACGGTGAATAAGCCGGTAAATCGTATCATTTCCGGATATTTTGGTTATGATGCCGAGGTGATGCGAGCATTCGGAGCGCAGGATGATATAGTCGGCGTGAGCAACGTTCTCATCAAAAAAGAGATCTACTTCCCGGAGCTCAGTAAGTTACCGAATGTTGGATGTGGTGGTGGACGGACTGGGGTGCCGGATTACGAGGCGATACTCAGCTTAACCCCTGACCTGGTAATCTTTTCGCCATCAAAAAAGATTGGGGGGTGGGCTGAAAAGCTTCCCGGTGTCCCGGTAGTCGGTCTTGCGTTCACCACACCGGATGATATGAATGGGGAGGTGATGAAGCTTGGTTACTGTCTTGACAAGACTGATGAGGCAGAGTACCTCATCGATGAATTCCTTGATAAGCACGTTGATATCATCAAGACAGGGGTAGAAGGACTATCAGAGGAAGAGAAACCAGGAGTCTATCTGGAGCGTACAGGTAAGCCTTACACCACTTATGGCAGTAAAAGCTATGTTCAGCAGGGGATAGCTATAGCGGGCGGAAAGAATATATTTGCCGATGTAGAAGCTAGCCAATTTGTTGCAGATCGTGAAGAGGTGATGATGAGGAATCCTGACATCATCATCAAATATGTGAGCGGGACAAGTAATCCGGAGGCGATAGGGTATGGCGTCGATGATCCTTCGATGGCGATTGCAATACGAGATGAGATCATGAGCCGACCCGAATTGGCTAATGTTAATGCGGTGAAGAACGGGAGCGTTTACATAATAGAGATGAGCATGAACCTTGGACCCAAGCATCCTATAGCCAAGGTGTACTTTGCAAAGTGGATCCATCCGGAGCTCTTCGAGGACCTGGATCCCCA
>JAYEFS010000166.1:0-3691 GCA_034658695.1 Methanobacteriota archaeon
AAAGTGTTTTTTGGAGTGAACAAGCCTCCAAAAGACTTTGAAAAGATCAGAGAACTTACTATAAAGAGGAGGAAGGGTTTGTTTTGACTTTTGTAAGAAACAGTTATTTGGATGGTTACACTGTAACTAACCAAAAAATGCTTCCGATTTTTCCAGAGAGGTTATAAGTTCACTTCAACGCGAGATACCAGAGAGCCAGGACATCCATCCAGACACCTTCTATCACTCTTCGATCGGGAAAATTTTGATTTTTTCGTCTTCCAGACACACCGCAAATCTTCTATCTTCCGATGGGTATATTTTGCATACCCCTTCCTTCAATTCATTTGGGTCTATCGTTAAAACTATCCTCTTTTCTGGCATTGATTCCATAGATTTGATTACACCAGTCTTGTCATAAAATTTTCGGTGCGTCGGGTCTTCGCTCCACGCCGCCTATTCGTGCCGTGCATGCGCAGTCGCAGGCGAGCCGGGCGGCGGCATTGCGTCGTGGCGTGGGCGGATGCGCCGCCGGTGGGTACGTGGAAGTGCAGGAACAAAGCGGGGGCGGGCAGAGGCGTGTGTGCAGGCGGCGGGCGGCTGTGGACCGGGGTGGGGATGTACCGTCCAAGCGGTTAGCAGGAGTGATGAGCGGTGGTAACGCCCACGAGCTTTTGGCTGGACTTGCCACCGCTCATTCTTCTAAAATCCTTAATTCCTCTCTTCTATCATCAAAACAAAATACCAACCTTTCAAATACGGACTTTCTTCCTAAAATATCAAATCCAATCCCCAAGTGATCTGAAAATCCTACAACAGCATTAAATGTACATGCACCGATCTCCAGTTTTATATCATGCAGATAAATCAATATCGAACCTCCATCGCCAGTCATAAGGTAGCGTGGCTCTCCCATTTCCATATCCATACCGAGCTTCTCGGCGTCATCAGCACTGAAAACGCTATAGGTGGCACCGGAATCCACATAAGCATATATCCTCGCCATATTAACCCCTTTCATTATTATTACGGGGATAATTGGGGAACTGACTCCTCTTATGATTCGGTAAGGGTATATGCACTCGCTCATATCAATACCAATTCCTCGCCACTTTTTGGAACATACGTCACCAGTGGCAGCTTCTTTGTTTTTTCTCTACCTTTCTTGTCCGCTTCAAGTGATGTTCTTTCGACTGCTACGATAGTTCCATCGACCACTGCAACATATTTACCTGAGTATTTCGTCTCCAATTCTTGCTCATGTTCGATGATCCATTCATGGTCTTTATCTCGCATTTAATTCACCTGTTTGATGTTTGCTCTGTAGTAAATTTCGTCTTTATCTGTGTCGTTTCCTCGATTGACGAATCTGAGGGCGAATACATGGCTGCATTGGCCCATCCGGAGATCAACATAGAGAATTGATATCGTCTACAGTAATATAGCGTTTGCGGCTCGGGCGCTCTCGCATCTTCGCAGCCCGCCGCCCATTCGTGCTGTGCGTGCTTCGTTGCAGGCGAGCCCGGGCGGCGGGGGCATCTGCGTCGCGGTGTCGCGGACGGATGCGCCGCCGGTGGGTGCGTGGAAGTGCAGAGCGGGGGCGAGCTGCCCGTGTTCAGGCGGCGGGTGGCTGTGGGTAGGGGATGCGCTGCACAGTTCGCTTATCTCCGCAGCAACTCAACAAATTCATCGACACTTAAGCCAGCGAGTTTGATGAGTTTTCTGAGAGTACCTCTATCAAGTTCTCTGTGTTTTGGCACTGAAAGCGTAACCATGCAGCCCGTTTTTACCATTATGACGTGGCTGCCGGTCTGCCTTGCCATGAACCAACCATCTTTAGAAAAAGCCTTAACTGCTTTCATGCCCGATATCCGGGGCAATCTTGCCATCAGACAGCCACTTCCATTATCCGTGCACCACCCCTAATCTCGATGCGCTCATTCAGGACTTCCAGACAACCATACATCGCATCCTTTATATTTTCCAGTGCTTCTTCTACGGTCTTCCCCTGCGATACGCAACCCGGTATGGAGGGACATTCCACAACATACCAGCCATCTTCACCTTCGCTGATCACTACTTTGTATTTCATCTCTCGAAGTCACCCGCTGAAGATGTGTTTTTGATATTTGAAAAGGCTTTCCATGATGGGGCGTGAGCACGCCACTGCAAGCACTCTCGGACATTCACCGCCCCGCATATTCGTGCTCTGCGTGTTTCGTCGCAGGCGAGCCGGGCGGCGGGTGTGTACTTGTGCTGCCGCGGAGATTGCGCCGCCGGTGGGTGCGTGGAAGCGCAGGAGTGGGGGCGGGCGGCTGTGGGATTGTGCTGCCTTGGCGATTCGCATGTGTGCAGAGGGACGTATCCTTGTAGCGAGGATCGATCTTTCAGTCCCCAGTCAATATTGCAAATTCGCTATTTATCTCAATATCAAACCTTGATAATGCCATCATACCAAGCAAAAGCGGGGCATCCTCATAAAATGCAACGAACGTATCAAATTCGCAACTTCTATTCTCATAATCTTCCAGCACCAACGTAACCTGTGCAACCAGCGTGTCCAGAGAACACTCTTTGTCCCTATTAACGCCGTATAACATATATTCTACTGGTTCAGATGCTTCCAACTCATAATACCATGCCATGGGAAGCATTGAGATGACTGCACCCGTATCGAGTATCATCTGCACCTTATCGGTCCATATACCGTCTTTCCTTTTGAATCTAACATCAATAAGAATCTGGTGGGTTGCCGGCAGTTCATTGTCCTGACCTTTTACCAGTTTGGATAATTTACTCATCCCGAACTTGTTTTTTCTGTATTTAAAGAACACGAGACTCACCAATCATCTGACTGATAACAAAATGTTCACTTATATTTTTTGCCATCTCGCGCATATCTTTAAAACTGTTTGATGCAGCAATCACATTCTTTTTGAAGACTGCTATGTACATATCCGAGTATTTTTCCTGAAGCATCTCATAGTTGCTTCTTATCCACTTCGCATCTTCATTTTCTTCTGTGTACGGCATGTGTGGCACCTCGTTACTTAACGAATATTTTTGGCAGGATACTGGAGGGACACGACTGTCCCACCCGCATAGCGGATTGTGGGGCAAGTCCGCCCAGCTCTTCGTGCATTTCTACACCGCCCCAAATTGTGGTGTTCGTAGATTGTTGGTGTTTATGTGGCTATATGGTTTGCGGTCGTGCAGCTGCCCCCGCCGCCCATTCGTGCTGTGCGTGCGTGTCGCGGCGAGCCGGGCGGCGGGGGTGGGAAGTGCAGACGGGATGGGGGCGGGCAGGGGCGTGTGTGCAGGCGGCGGGCGGCTGTGGGCGAGTCGAGCGGTGCGCCGCCCAACAAGATCCACGATCAGAAATAAACCTATGGCGTCAATATAGGGTTGGACCTTGGGCATGATTAGAAGGGGATTTTCCAGGTCATTTCCGTTAATATGTCATCTAAAGCTCTGAATAGTCATGATCGACTGCATTAAATAGTAGTGGCACGTGTCACTACATTATAACCGATAAAGTGGGACCCATACAGGTTGGAAAATGGTTATTTTGCGATATAATCATTTATCAATACCCTCGCCATCAACCAATATTAATACTGCCGATTTTCCTGATTCTAATGGATTCTGTGGTTTTTAATCTTTGCGCCCTTGCGTCATCGCGTCTTTGCGTTCATCTGATCTAACGCAAGGT
>JAYEFS010000167.1:0-3688 GCA_034658695.1 Methanobacteriota archaeon
GTCGATTGCGGCGTCTTCCTTCTTCCAGACGAGTTGCCAGAACTGCGATACAATCTTACCGAGCTCTCTGTCGGTGTTGCCAATATTAGCGAGAGCTGCAGGGTGTAGCGGGACATTCATCACGCCGACGACAGTCTTCTCTTCTGTCCGGTAAAAGTACGCTCGGTATTCGATATCAGAGATCTTCTCGGTGAGATTTTCAAAGCCGAGGTCTGCCATAGTAGAATATAGTGGGAGCGGCTCGAAACTCTGAACCACGCAGATCCCACTGCCAGCAGCCACAACTTCTGCTTTCGTAAGAATCGTAGACAGGAAATCGCCTTTAAGTCCTCTACCATCTACTATTTCGAATGATTCCGTCTTATCAGCCCATTCTTTGGTCATGGGTTACCACCTTCATGCGCGTAAACCTTTTAATTGTTTACTGCTATAGTGAAGTGTATTGCGAGTATATAACATTATGGTGCGGAAACCGTCCATAAATTCCGCCAAAAGTACGAAAATCGATATGGTGATATGTAAATGATTGACGAAAGAGACATGTTGATAATAGACATGCTTCGTGAGAACGCACGCACACCACACACCGAGATTGCTGCACGACTCGGTGTTGGTGAATCCACGATACGAAACCGTGTGCGGGCACTCGAGAAAGAAGGGGTCATCATGCAGTACACGGTCGTAACCGATCCGGCGAAGCTGGGGTACAATTCAGTTGCCCTTGTCGGAATTGATGTCGAACCCTCGCACCTCCTCGATGTTGCACTGCATTTAAGCGAGTTTTCAGAGGTGAAATTTGTTGCAACCTCGGCAGGAGATCACATGATCATGACCGAAGTGTGGGTTGCGGATGGGGGTGCGCTCAGGACATTCATTGCGGATAAGATCAAGAAGCTGGACGGCGTACAGAGCGTGTCACCGACTGTGATCATGGATAACTGGAAGGTACGCAGCGGGTATCTGCTGCCGTGAATGTGACGTAAGAGGCGTAATATTATGGAAAAAGAAATAAAAATATGGTACGATAAAGAAGGAGATTACCTTGAAGTTGTCTTTGATCGGAAAGCCGGGTACTTCAAGGAGACTGCGAACGATTCCGTGATGAAAAAAGTCGACGAAGCTGGAAATATCATCGGTTTTTCCATCCTGAAGGTGGGTGCGCTCAAGGGGCAAAAACCGCTTTCGGTCGGTCTCGCAGGTCAAATCACCTGACCTGTTGGCATTACGTTTTCAACACTTCGCAAGCCAATGAAATTACTGATCCTTTACGGGGGAAACTTCGGGGAACGAGTGATACGAAACCTTGTGAACGATTCCGAATTCTGCAAATCGTGCGATCCGCTCTGCACACACTGCAAGTATGAGCGGTATTGCTACGCAGAAAGTATCATCGGCACGGTCAAATTCCCTGCACCGGAAACGCTGCCTGATTTCATCGACGACCCCGACCCCTACATCCCGGTGCTGCCATCTGCGGATATCATGATCGCAACAGAGATTCATCCCGACATACTGATGGAACTGCCACCGCGGCTGAATGACGCTGGAATCAAAGGTTTGATCGTTCCGGTCGAGCAGTCAAGAGAGGTCTCATCAGGGCTTGCGAAACAGGTGGGGGAACGGTGCAGCGATCTCGGGATCGAATCCGCATTCCCAAAGCCGTTCTGCTCACTTAACCGAGAAGAAGGGATCATCGGAAGATTTGTTTCTGAGTTTGGGATTGGAATCCCGGTTCTTGAGATCAGTGTTGCGAACGAGGCGATTTCAGCAGTCACGGTCAAAAAAAGCGCACCCTGTGGATCGACATGGTTTGTTGCAAAGAAACTGGTCGGAGCGCATGCGTTTTCACAGCAGGAAATTCGCGATATCGTTGCTGAGGCACATCACTCGTATCCCTGCACCGCGGACATGACTGTTGACAGGGAACTCGGGGACACGATTCTGCACCGGGCAGGGTATCTGATCCGAAGCGCGGTCGAGGACGCGCTGGAATCGAGATGAGCCCCTCAAAACCAACCAATCCCGGCGTTGTATTATATCAGAAGAACGAGAAAGATGGGAACAAATGAAAAGCCACAACTTTTCAGCACATTTTGAAAAACCAACGAACCGCCAGAGATGCCCCCAAATCTATTTGGAGGTGGCGTGGATGAGGTTACAAGGTGTCGTATTGGGATAAACCACTCGTCTGAGAATCTCACAGGTGAATTAAGGATGACAATAGAAGAACAGGTAAAACTGGCAAAGAACGCAGCGCTCGGACTTGCATTCGCAACAACGGAGGCGAAGAACAGTGCGCTTGAGCGCGTGGCTCGTAGCATAGACGAGAACAGAGAGAGTATACAGAGCGCGAATGAACGTGACATAGCGGATGCGGAGAAAGCAAACCTCACACCGGCACTCATCAAAAGGCTTGCGCTCGATCGCCAGAAGATCGATGAGATGATCGAAGGCGTACGATCCGTGATCAGCCTTGTTGATCCGGTTGGAAATGTTCTCTCTGCAACCGAACTCGACGAGTCGCTCACGCTTTACAAGGTCTCAACCCCGATCGGTTTGATCGGTGTTATCTTTGAGTCACGACCTGATGCGCTCGTTCAGATCGGGACGCTTGGAATCAAATCAGGGAATGCGGTCGTGCTGAAAGGCGGATCTGAAGCCAAAAGAAGCAATCGGATACTGTTTAACCTGATAAAAGATGCAATCGAAGAGGATGCGATATTCAAAGACACAATTCAGCTTGTCGAGACGAGAGAGGACGTGCGTGAGCTCTTGAAACTCGACAGCCACATCGACCTCATGATCCCGAGGGGATCGAATGCGCTTGTGAGATACATCCAGGAGAACACGAAGATTCCGGTTCTCGGGCATTCGGACGGGATATGTCATGTTTACGTGGACAAGGACGTCGATATCGATATGGCGGTTGCGATCGCGTTTGATTCAAAGTGCCAGTACGCAGCGGTCTGCAATGCGATGGAAACCCTTCTTGTCCATGCGGATGTTGCCGACGAGTGCCTATCCAGGGTGGGGGCGATGTATGATGCGGAGAACGTCGAGTTGAGAGGCGATGATCGGGTGAGAGCGGTGATCGGGTGCGATCCGGCATCTGATGAGGACTGGATAACCGAGTACAACGACCTTATCCTCTCGATTCGAATCGTTGACTCGGCAGGGGACGCAATCGATCATATAAACCGGTATGGCAGCCATCACACCGATGCGATCGTGACATCTGATGAAAAGACTGCTGAGCGCTTCATGGACGGGGTTGACTCGTCATCAGTTATGTGGAACTGCTCAACAAGGTTCTCGGATGGATTTCGGTACGGGCTCGGTTCCGAAGTGGGGATCTCGACTGGCAAGATTCACTCTCGCGGTCCTGTTGGGTTGGAGGGACTCACGATCTACAAGTACAAGTTGATCGGGACCGGGCAGATCGTTGCCGATTACGCGGATGGCACCAGGCAGTTCACCCATCGACAGGTGGCATGAGGCGCGAGGTGATGGGAGTTATGAGGTCGCTTCGAACGGATCGGGTCATTGTCAAGGTCGGAACGAATACACTCACCAATGCTGGTGGCGGTCTCAACTACGTGTTAATCGAGAGCATCGCAGAGCAGATATCCGAACTCAAAGGGGATGGGTATGAGTTCATCATCGTCACATCCGGTGCGATCGGGCTCGG
>JAYEFS010000168.1:0-3663 GCA_034658695.1 Methanobacteriota archaeon
TGCTTGTCGTCCAGAGATTGACATGTGTCAAATTCCCGGATTGATTCGCGGTAAAGACACTTGCCATCCAGCTGCTGCTGTTGCCGTTGCCCACGCTATTTACAAAGCCAGCCTCATCCCAGTAAAGCAGTTCTTCACCAGGGACCGGATCCTTGTACTCAAGATGGGCTATTTCTGTGACACTGCTTGAATTATATGCAAGATAGAAATAGCCGTCATTTCCCCAACCTGTGCCCCAGCTGTTCTTGACAATCCATGCGCCCGCCCCATCATGATCCGGGTCGGGATGCGGGACAGAATCGTTCCAGCCTATGATCGACACCAGGTGGTTTGCAGATTCGGGGCTCGGATAATAGTCATAAACGGTTCCCCACGTTGCATTCGTATAGTTTCCGCATGAGTTCCAGTAGAAACTCATTGTAACAGGTCCGTGATCATATATCGCACTCTTTATCACGTCGATTTCTGACCCGTTGTTCGTTGCAAGCCTGTATCCGTCAACTCTCTTGACAGGTGTACAATAATCGCATAGACACGACCCACCACAGTTCAAAGCTGTGGTGTTGTAAGGATTGCATGATTCCGAAACCGAACCTTTCTTGATGAAAACCTCGGCGGCAAGCTCGCCCCATCCACCGGCATTACAGGGGTCGCCAGTGTTGTTATACAGATATGTCCATGAGCGGTCAACGCACAGGGCTACGCTCTGCTCGGAGAAATTGTACGCGGCACCATCATTTATCAGAACTGCTGATTCCAGTACCGACATGGTTCCGAATGTCCAGCAAGTGCCACATGATGCTTGATCCTTGACCGGAGTCACGTTGCCGGAGTCTCGCCAGTCGAAACTGCTGGGAAGCTCACCTGGCGCCTGCAACCTCTCAACCGGAATATTTTCCAGATGGCTCAAGTCCATGGGCGGGGGGACGTAGCCACAGATGTGGTCATTGGATGTCTTAAGCGGACTCTTCTGGTAAGCCACAAAATCCGGATTTAATGGAGCCAATTTAAGTGCTCCGGTTGCGTTGGGGGCATGTTGATCTGCTGCGTGGTTCGTAATCTCAATATTCGGATGCATGGTTGTGCCTGGATATTCATCTGGCGGCTGGCTTGCCATCGCTGGCGCCAGCGTCACTGCAAGGACTATCGCCGCAATCACCGCTGATGCGGCGTATGGTGTAATCATTCTCGTGTTCATATTGATACCCCCTGATTAATTCACGCCGCTCCGCAGAGCCGCGAATTCACACCCCGTTGATACATCCGACTTAGCCCCAATCCCACATAAATATACCCTCGCATCATGCCATCAGACTGGCGGATGGATAAACCGGTTGATACGTCATCAGGGGGTCATAAAAAAAGCTGGTTCTGAAGTTTTCTGTGGTCGCTAACGGTAACTCCCTCGAGTATGCAAAAAAACGCGGGCGCATCTTTCTCAACTTTGCGACCTTGCATTGGATCAGATGAACGAGAAAGACGCGATGACGCAAGGGCGCAAAGATTGGAAACCACAGAATCCATCAGAATCAGAAAAAAAGAAGAGAGTGAAGGGATCGATCCCTTCACATATCACTGCAGAACGTACGTCGTTCCCCGCTCATTCGGGAACGATACCCAGTTGAAGAGCAGGACTGCGTCGCCGATGTTAACCTCGTCGTTGCCCGTCACATCCGCATTCTCCGACTTATTGAATGTGTACGCCCCTCCCCGATCGTTCGGGAACGAGACCCAGTTGAACAATAAGACCGCATCGCCGATGTTAACCACGCCGTCGCCATTCACGTCACCTGGCACGTATTTGACCACGAGATACGCGTTCGATGCTTGCATCCCACTGGTACCATTGTCACGGAATCCCATGTTGTTGCCACTCGCAGTCAGGTTATCCATAACAGAGACGTTCTCGATGTTGATCTCGCTCGATGGATGCGTCTCGGTTGACGTATCCCATGCATCAGTCTTGATGATATCACCATTGAAGAGCAGGTCTGATCCGGGTCCCATGCCCTGCGAGACGACCGTGACCAGTCTCGCACTGACCGCGGTTGTCAGATTGATGCTTCCAGAGAACGCTACTGTCGCTGTTGCCTCTGCCGGCGACACCGAATAGTCATAGCTGCCATACGTCTCGTCTGCTGCCATTAGGTAGTCAGTTCCCTCCAGCGCCCAGATCCGGACCTTGTAGCCACCACCCACATCGGAGTAGACCACAGTTAGCATCTCACCAAGCAGCGTCGTGGTATTGCCCCCAATGAACTCAATGTTCTTAACGACCGCTGTATAGTCCCCGGACCCGCTCAGAAGCGAAGTCACATTGAAGACCGAACTCCCTTTTGGTGACTGGTAATATCCAAATGCTTTTGAGTCCTGATATACCTTTTCCGACGCAAGATCCGCGCCACTGAAGTTCACGCTTAGATTTGCCAGACATCCACCGGGATACGTCTTGTAGTTGCCCCATTTGTCATACCAGTAGACATAGAGCCTTGCATCCTGCACGGTTGCGCCATCCGGCAGATCGATGTGGTGGACCCTTGTGCTGGTTGCCTGCGGAGCAAAGGTACTGATCTTTTCGCCGCTCACGTTGTATTCCACACCGCCGCCAACCAGATCATAATACTTGAATTGATCAAGCGGCTCTTCGGTGGTATCACAGTCGAAGTTCTTGCTCCTGTAGCCGTTGTTGACGACGCCACCGATAACATCATATCCGGAGAATGTCTGCATAGCCGGGATGGCCTTCGAGAACGTGTTATTTGCCTCGTTGTCTTCGGTTATCTTTCCGCAGCTGCCATCCGGACAGTTCGGACAGCTACTGCAGTTGCAGTCAGCAGTCACGTTTATCGTGAGTGCGAGCGACTGTGGTGGAAAACCCGGCGCAACCGGATAATTCGCACACGATGGCGTCCAGTCGATGCTGACGGTGGTATTCGCACCTGCGGTGAGACCGCCTGTTATAGCAGTGCAACCGATTGTAGTTCCGTCTGCTTCGAAGCAGACGTCAAAATCACCGGCCACATTGTCAGGTCCGGCGTTGTACACGACCGCAGAGATGTCATTGCTCTGATTGACGTAGACCCTGACTATGTCCTCACTACGCACGTCACCCGGATTAACGAGAACGTCAGTCACGTTCAGATCCAGAGCCGCTGATGCAGACGGAATCACAATTGCAATCGCAATCAAGAGGGCGATGCATATCACGGATATATTGGTTTTCACTTATGTTAGACCTCCTGTGTCCCCATGTCACGAACCTTTGAATCGGTTCGAGATATTAGCAGAGTGATAACACTTACTGCTGTGTTTATAATTAGGTCGTAACACCACATAAGTGTTACTCCCTCGTGAGACGGTTAACTTACGTGGTGTTGGCGCGTGGTTTTGAAATTGTTGTGGATTTGAGCATCATGTCTGCCGCTTTGGATGGGGATGTCTGGAAAAATCAGAATTTTGATTGACATTGTGGTGGCGTGAAAACCTCTACAGATGCGAATCCTTTATGCGGCATGAAAACCAACAGATAGTAGTGGGGTGGGGTGATGAAAACTCTCCATGTTCGGGTGAGTTCCACATCCCAAAACCTTGCCATTTTTGTTCCTTTTTGTCACCCCGTCCTCAATGGACAATAGATAAGTGGCGCGCTGAATACGGCGCGTT
>JAYEFS010000169.1:0-3661 GCA_034658695.1 Methanobacteriota archaeon
TTTACGGAGATTGTCGCAGAAGCCGCGGATGTGAATGGGGATGGAGAGGTTACGTCGCATGATGCGCTGTATCTCGCGAAGTATCTGATCGGGGTTGGTGGGTATGGGGAGCTGAGATGAGATTACACTCGATACCATTTTGTTACTTTCTAAAATTGATACACGTTACGTCAAAACGTTTAAGTATGATGGGGATTTGTTACCAATATTTACATAAATATGATAGACTGCCCTGATATTCTCAAGTAATCGTACTATATGGAGGTGTCTGATGAAGACGACAATTGCACTGGCGCCGAGTTCACTTGCCTGCACCAACCCTATAGCAGATAGCTCGAACATCAGTTCAGCGAGCCGAGAAGACGACGAAACACACATACCGGTTCTATCTGACAGTTATGGCGCTGTGACCTCCTGCGATGCGGTACATTTTGCAAGGCATCTGATCGGTGTAAACGGATGCGAGGAACTGAGGTGATAAACATGAAAAAGAAGATATATGAAACGTTGTTTGTGGCGGTCGTCGTAACCATATCCGTATTTGGTGCCATCGCTGTCACATCTGCACAGACGCCGCAGACAATCGCTGATGCTTCGGCAGATCACGGTCTCATGACCACTATAGAGCCAGATACCACGTCACCGATAATTACCGGCGTTGTAACCAGTTCGGTTACGATCACGTGGACCACCGATGAGGCAAGCGACAGTCTTGTCAGGTACGGCACAGAATCCGGCGATTACACGGACGAGAAATTCGATGCAGCGATGGTAACTGCTCACGAAATCACGCTCACCTCGCTGAGTCCGGGCACGACATACTACTTCGTTGCGGTGAGTACAGATGCAAACGGTAATGCGGGCGAGAGCGTGGAGCGCAACTTCACGACTGCGAGCAATCCCGCACCATACATTCTCGTATACACGATTACAAACAGCACAATTGTGCCGAACGGAGACGGGGTGATGGACGATACCGCAATCGATCTTGAGTTTTCAGAGCCTGTCAATGCAACGATTCTGATTGAGAATGAAACCGGCATCATAAGGATGCTCTACGTCGATTCATGCGTCAGCGACCCGGATCCGCAGGTCTGGGATGGAACAGATGATGGCGGCAACGCAGTTTCCGGTGGCACATATCAGGTGAACGTAACGATGGACGATTCTGTGAACCCCATAGTTCACAACAACAGCAGATCAATTGAGGTTGTGAAGACGGACGTTGCCATAATCAAAATCGATGACGCCATCGGCACCGTCGCGACCCTGCCGATCACAATCGAAAACGGCGTAAACGTCGGAGCGTGCGACATAATACTCACGTATGATCCGATGGTTGTGAATGTCACGAACGTGACATCAGGAGATTTTGGTGATACCGTGGTAAATCTTGAGCACGCTTGTGAAGGATCTGTGCGCATCGGCACGTACCAGACCAATAATCCGGGACTCTCCGGAGATATCGTCTTTGCCAGTGTTACGCTCGAAGATGTCAGGAGCGCGGGCGGCACCTCTCCATTGAATCTGGGTGTGGTGACCTTCAAGGATGCGACCCCTGAGGGCAACCCGATGCCGTATATCACCCGGAACGGGACATACACCGCAGCGATGAATGGTGATGTCGACGGTGATGGTATAGTGGACATGCATGACGCCATGTATCTGGCAAAGCACGTGCTCGGAATCACCGGATTTACTGAGATCACCGTGGAGCTGGCAGATGTCGACGGTGATGGTAGAGTGGACATGCATGACGCCATGTATCTTGCGAAGTATGTGGTCGGAATCGGCGGATATGAGGATTGGGAGTAATCGTTAGGTCGAAATCTTTAAATAGGATGAGGATTTGTTACCAATACCTATCTAAGTATAACAGACTGCCCCGAGAAATCCATGAAACAGAATAGAAATATGCAGCAAGATTCAGGAAGTGCGAAGATATCATCGATCGTTATCTTTTTGATCATACTGGCGCTGCTCGTAATCCCGGCATACTGCTGCGAGATATATATCCAAAACGAAGCCGGCGAGTACGTGATCACAATCGAGGATGTCACAAACGTCGGCGTATGCGATCTGAACCTCACGTACGATTCAAATCTCGTAAATATAACGAGTATAACTGGTGGAGACTTCGATTACTTCGATTATAATTATGTTGATAGCGGATCCGGAGATGATTATGCCTCGCTGTACCTGCAGGCATTCCAGACCGCCAATCAGGGTCTGAACGAGGTGGTCGATTACGCCAGACTCACGCTCCGGATCAGTGATGACGAGCAAGGCAAGATAGGTATTGATGTGGTCGAGCTTGTTGAAGAGTCTCCGGATGTGAAACCGATTCCCTACACCGTCCAAGACTTCGCAGTCTCAGAACCGCCCTCTGTCACGGTAAACTCACCGGATGGTCAAGAGAACCGGAAGGCAGGTTCCTCCGTGATCATTGGATGGACCGCAACCGACAACGTTGGCGTGACATCCATCGATATCGCGTACTCCGTGGATGGCGGAGCAACATACCAGACGATAACGACCGGGATATCGGGCGGCGAGACGTATAACTGGACAATTCCCGCAACCCTCTCGGGCGCGTGCCTTGTGAAGGTGACGGCGCATGATGCGGCAGGGAACGTTGGTGAGGGTGTAAGTGTCGGTGACTTCACAATCATCGCCGCGCCGCAAGCCACTACAGAGGTCACCTCGGACAGAACTAGTGGGGAGGGGACATACCCGCCGGGCTGGGGTGCAACCCCAACCCCAACATCCCCCTCAACAAGTGGGGAGGGGACATACCCGCCGGGCTGGGGTGCAACCCCAACATCCCCCTCAACATCGGCACCAGCTTCGACGGCAGTACCTGCAGCAACGCAGGAACCAGAGACTGTGACAGAGTTCCGAACAGAACCAAAGTCGTCACTGCCACCGATTTTAACACCGATTGCAGGAGTTGTCATAGTCGTGATAGCCTCAATCATGGGGGGGATTGTCAAGGTGATCGCACTCACTACAGCGCATCCGGAACCTGCCAGAAGCGAGACCGAAGGCAGGACTGACACTGAAGCGGTCGCACCAGTGGAAGAAGAAAGAGAATGGAAAAAAGCGCTCGCTGCAATCATCGGAATCGTTATTATTGCGGTTGTTGCAATCATCGCAATGGTGGTTATATAAGGATCAAGACGTCTCGAGCAACCACTTCCACAGGGGTCTCTAAGACGATTCGTTTGTCTCCAAACTCATCGTCCTTCTCGACCTCCTCAGTTGTGACCAGCCCCGCTCCCATCTCGAACTTCGACATCTTCATCCGAACCTACGAATTCTCCCTCTTTATTCCTCTGTCCTTCCCTCTCACGGGCAATGCACTAATTTATCTGAACCTGCCGACCAGATACACAACAGCAAGCATGCACACCGCAAGCAGGATCTCATAGATCGGTACGTCCACCGAGCGTTTCGATGTGGTGGCTGTGGAATTGTCCTCACGCGCTGGCGTGGCGGCAGTCATGATCCCCCCGGTAACCTCGACTACAGGCATATCAGATACGACTATGCAACTGTAATCCCTGCTCGTAACTGATATTATCGGAGGATTCAGTGTTACATTCCCGGGAACCGAAAAATTGATCGCATACTCGGTTATCTCTGTCTGGTCTCCGGCAAG
>JAYEFS010000170.1:0-14501 GCA_034658695.1 Methanobacteriota archaeon
CTGGATTTCCAGACAGTGCCGTGTTTACGTATACTGTTGTTACAGCGAGTACTGCGGAACTACGCAAGACATGTCCCCATGATCGCAACTCCGTAACGTCTGGCGTGAATCGTACGTGTATGATGCAACCGACGTAGTCAGCGTCAGAATGTCCCGGAACTGGCACCCACCTGCAAAAGATATAATACTGAAAAACTCGATGTAGACCGAGAGAGATAAATATGTCACGACAGCGAAGTGTAATGATCATGGTATCAAAACAACCGAGAAAACAGAGAAAGGCGCAGTATCAAGCGCCCTTGCACAGGAAGCAGAAATTCATGGGTGCGCCACTCAGTAAATCGTTGCGAGAGAAATATGGGCGGAGAACGTTCGGAGTTCGCTCTGGAGATACTGTGAAAATCATGCGCGGCAAATATACAGGAACAGAAGGTAAGGTTGAGAGAATTTATCTGAAGGCAGGCACGATTGCGATCGATGGCGCAACTTCGTTTAAGGCTAACGGAGAAGAGGTTCCAAGACCGATATACCCATCGAACGTGGTGATAACCAAACTGAATCTTGAGGATGATATGAGAGAACAGATGCTAGGAGAAGGGTGATTTTGGTGAGCAAACATCAGAAAAGACTTTCAATGCCAAAAACCTGGAATGTACAGAGAAAGACACACAAATGGTCTGTTAAAGCCGCTCCAGGTCCCCATTCACGATCGAAAAGTATTCCTTTGCTGCTGGTCATGCGGGATGTACTGAAACTCGCTAATTCAAGCAAAGAAGCGAGAAAGATTCTGCATGACGGAAATGTTATGGTAGATGGAGTCGTAAGAAGAGATTACAAGTTCCCAATAGGGGTCTTCGATATTTTAACCATACCAAAGATGGATGTGGCGTACAGAGTGGTGCTGGATAAGAAACAGAGACTCAGTCTCCACAAAATTGGTGATTCAGAGAACAAGTTGTGCAGGATTGACAATAAGACTATTGTGAAAGGTGGAAACATTCAACTGAATCTCCACGATGGATCAAATATCATTTCCGACGAGTATTCTTATCACTCTTTTGATTCGGTGCTCATCTCAGTTCCGGACAAGAAGGTTGTCAAACATCTCGTGTACAAACCAGGCAACCTTGCCCTGGTAATCGGCGGCACACACTCAGGAGAGCTTGCGACGATCATGGACGTGCGGAAGACAAGAGGCTCAATGCCGAACATGGTCTCGCTCAAGAGCGGATACGACTTCGAGACAATTGAGGACTATGTATACGTGGTCGGCAAGAGCGAGCCTGAGATAGAGATACCCGGTGCGGGAGGTGCCGTAATTGATGAATCCGATGCGTGATATTGAGATAGACAAGGTGACTGTTCACATCGGGGTCGGCGAGAGCGGGCAGCGGCTGGTCAATGCAGAGGAGATTCTCAAGACGATCACCGGTCAGATACATGTGAGAACGCTTTCAAGGTCGCGCATCCCCGCCTTTGGAATCAAGATGGACGAACCGATCGGATGCAAGGTGACACTCCGGAAGGACAAGGCACAGGCATTCGTTGAGACTGCGCTCTCAATAATCGAACACAAGCTCTACGAGTCTCAGTTCGATAACACTGGCAATGTGTCCTTCGGAATCGAGGAACACACTGATTTCCCTGGCATGGCGTACGATCCGGATATCGGCATCTTCGGAATGGATGTCTGCATGGCGTTCAAGCGACCCGGATATAGAATTAGCAAGCGCCGCATCCAGCAGCGCAAGATATCGCACAAACACCGCTTGACCGCAGCGGATACGCTGGCATGGATGCATGATCGTTACAACATAGAGGTCATAGAATGAGTACTGAGATCAAATTCGGAAGTGGAGCGAACGTGTGCAAGCGATGCGGCAGGAAACAGGGGCTGATCCGGAGATATCGTATATATCTCTGCCGCCAGTGTTTCAGGGAGCTCGCAAGAGAGATGGGTTTTGAAAAATACGAGTGAGGTGATAGATTATGGTACTACTTGATCCGCTTGCCGATGCGTTATCGACAATCAAGAATGCAGAGAGCACAGGGAAGAGCGAGTGCGTCATACGCCCGGCTTCGAAGTTAATCGGCAATGTGCTGAGTGTGATGCAGAGTCAGGGATACATAGAAGACTACGAGTTCATCGAGGATGGAAAAGCAGGCGTCTTCAAAATTGGTCTTCGGGGACGAATCAACAATTGCAGGGTGATAAAGCCAAGAATCGCCACCGGAGTAGTCGATTTCGAGAAATGGGAGAAGCGATTCCTACCTGCGAGAAACTTCGGTGCGTTGATAATGACGACGTCGGATGGCGTATTATCGCACTACGATGCCCGAGAGAAGAAAGTGGGAGGACAGCTCCTCGCTTATGTGTATTAGGTGTGAAAGATGGCAAAAGAACTCAAGAAAACGATTACGATACCTGATGATGTGACCGTCTCAATCGACGGAAGACTGATCAGGATAACGGGTCCTAACGGGGAGCTCGCACGCGAGCTATGGTATCCGCACATCACAATCCAGCAGACCGAAGGAGCACTCTTCGTCGATGTTGACAATCCTGCTGCAGTCAGGAAGAAGCAGAAGGCGATGGTCGGAACAATAACATCGCATCTCGCAAATATGATCGATGGTGTCAGCACCGGGTACAAATACGTGATGAAGATGGTTTATTCCCATTTTCCAATTCAGTTACGCATTGATGGAAACAAATTCACAATAGGCAACTTTCTTGGTGAGAAGAAAGACCGGATGGCGAGGATAATTGATGGCGTTGATGTGGAGATAAACGGTGATATGGTAGTCGTTACCGGCATAAACAAGGAGTCTGTCGGGCAGACTGCGGCAAACATCGAGCAGGCAACAAAGATCAAATCCCGCGATCCAAGGGTGTTCCAGGACGGAATATACGTGATCGGCAAGGAAATGATGGCGTAGATTGTGCAGGTGATAGATGATGGAAAAGAGACGATTATTGAAGGTCAGAAAGCAGCAGAAGAGTAAAAAGCCTGCGTTCAGACGTGCGGATGGTCACAAAAAGAAGAAACTGGACGTTAACTGGCGCCGTCCGAGAGGGCTGCAGGGTAAACTGAGAAAAGGGATCGCGTCGAAGGGTGCTATCGTGCAGATTGGGTATGGCAGCCCCCGCGCAGTCAAAGGACTGCACCCGTCAGGCTTCGAGGATGTTCTGGTGCGAAATTTAGATGATCTGCAATCGATCAACCCGGAGGACCAGGCTGCACGAATCGCACGCACGGTCGGCGTGAGAAAACGACTGATAATTGAGGAGATCGCGGCAGATCGTGGAATTAAGGTATTGAACCCACTGCCAGTGACAGAAAAGCTAGAGGAACCGGAAGAACCGGAACCGGAAGAGGATGTTGAGGTGAATGAATGACCGATCTGACCAACCAGCGTCGCATGGCTGCGAATGTCATCGGCATCGGCGCGCATAGGGTCTGGCTGAATCCCAAAGACGCGGAAGATATCGCAGGTGCAACGACGCGAAAGGATATCAGAGACTTGATTGAGTCCGGTGCAATCGTAGCAAAGCCAAAGAAAGGTGTCAGTCGTGCACGCGCGCGGCTAAGGGACGAGAAGCGGAGATATGGACACCAATCAGGACACGGCTCGCGGAAAGGGAAGAAGGGCGCAAGAACTCCGCGAAAGAGGAGCTGGATCATAAAAATTCGTGCGCTTCGTGCCCGTCTCAAGGAACTGCGTGCCGACGGTACGCTTCCACCGAATGTGTATTGTAAGATATACCGGAAGGCAAAAGGCGGCGAGTACAAGAGCGTTGCGCATCTGAATGCACATCTTGCGGTACAGGGATACCTCAAATGAAGATAGAAATCATTGAATTGGGGGATCGTAAGACAAAGTTCATGCTTTCGGGCGTAACGCAAGCGTTTGTGAACAGTGTGAGGCGCAGCATGCTTGCAGAAGTGCCCACGCTCGCAATCGATTATGTGAATGTCTATGACAACACATCGGTGCTCTTCGATGAACAACTCGTGCTCCGTCTCGGATTGATTCCGCTCACAACAGACATTGAGTCATACGTCCTTCCGTCCGAATGCAGCTGTGAGGGCGAGGGGTGTCCGCTCTGCCAGGTCTCTCTCACGCTCTCCGCAGAAGGTCCGAAGATTGTTTATTCTACGGAACTGGTCTCTGCAGACTCATCGGTCATGCCAGCAGAGATCGTTCCGATCGTTAAGCTCGCTGAAGGGCACAGAATCTCGCTCGAAGCGGTCGCGCGGTTGGGTACCGGACACGATCATGCGAAGTGGCAGGCAGGAATTGCTTGTGGATACAAGAATGTACCGCGCATCACAATATCGGATGAGTGTGATTCTTGCGGTATGTGTGTGGACGCCTGCCCGCGCGGTGTGCTCGTGAATGCAGACGGCACAATAGATGTGGCAAATGAGCATGCATGTTCACTGTGCAAGTTGTGTGAATCGGTCTGCGAACTCAACAAGGAGGGCGACGTCATCAGAGTTGGGACGTACCCCGATTCCTTTATATTCACCGCCGAAAGTGATGGCTCGATGCCAATCACAGAACTGGTCACACGGGCTGCTGATAACATCAGCGACCGGGCAAAAGCGCTGGATGAACGTCTGAGCACGGTTGGCTAACGACAACGACGCGGGGGTTGCCCAGCCAGGTCAAAGGCGATAGGTTTAGGGCCTATTCTCGCAGGAGTTCGAGGGTTCGAATCCCTCCCCCCGCACTTCACTTCAATTGATGCATCACTTTCGTCCGAGATATATCCACTGGTCATACACCCCTGAATCGTCCCGGTTGTCGATTATACTCCCATTCATTCCCAGTTCGTTCAGGGCTTCCTTCAGAATTGCAATCTCCTCTTTTTTATGGACTGTTATGAGAAGAACTCCGTCTTCACGCAACAGAGCAACAGATTCTGACATGATATTTCTCCAGAGTTCCTTGTTGAACGGGTAAATCGCTCCGAGCATGAATCCAGTGACGCAGTCGAACGATTCTGCTTCAAAGACGCGGGTGAGTTCTGCTGCATCAAGCACAATTGCGCGGTGTGGTGCAAAAACGTCGTGTTCTAGCCCCTCGCAGATTGCGCATCTGTCAGAATCCAGACAGAACGGATCAAAACCCATCTTATGCAGTGCGATCGTCGCCATCCCGTTGCCGCAGCATATCTCAAGCATCTTCATATCTGCGAAATCGACATTCTTGGATTCTTTGACTGTTCGCAAGAACGACATGATCCTATCCACGCGTGGCTCTGAGAATATCTGCGAAAAACTCTTCTTGTCGTGCGCGCAACGATTGCAGAGCATCCGGTTCACGAGCATGATTGCGTAATATTCAATCGTTGCATCCATGAACTGTGAATACGTCGTCTCCACGTCGTGAACCTCTTCTGCGCGCTCGCATATCCGGGTCACGTGGTCTGAAAAATCGTTGCTCCTGCAGATCGCATTGGTTAAGACTGCCAGAAAGCAGTCTTCTTCCGAACACATCGGGATTGCAATCCCTAGCACTTCGTTTTCGTCTCTTATGCGAGTTACATCGTCAAAAGAGTTTCCTGAGCGGACGATCTCGGAAAGGTGGTGTTCTGTAAGATTGCATGTTACCTGATTACTGAAATCCGGTTCTAGCATATACACCGCCTCGTTGCAATCGACCTTTAGAAGATCGTGGAGTAGCATGACGGTGATAGACGACTGCATGATTTATATCGCTTATGCCATGGCGGTTGCTATCAGGAGCTATTGTGGGGGGCAAACAGGGCGGATGCCCGCCCCATAACGGAGCCAAAAAAAAGAGTGGCGGGCGTGCTGACCTACCAGCACATCCCGGTTTCACCACTTCTGCATGTAGTTGACCAGTTCTCGCTTTGCCTCGAAGTTGCTCTCCAGATGTTCAACCATCTTGTGGTACAGCGCTGTGAGTGAGGGGAATCCCCACTGATCCTCGAGATGGTGAATAGCCCAGGTCGATGCCTGTCTCACATCCATCTGACCGCCGTTGATGAACTCTGTAGCATCTTCCGCTATCTTATCAATTCCGATGAGATCGAGTTCGCTCAGTTCCGTTTGCACGGGAACAGGTTCGATATGTTCCATATTCATGTACCTCCTTTCTATGATAATACCTCGCCAACTACTATTGGGATGAAGTATTACTAAAATTAGTAGTCGTGTTAATAGTACATAAAGATTTCTATCGGGATGGACGTGGCTTGGTACGTAAAAGTCTCAAAAACAGTGACGACAGCCATGGTTTTTTGCCTTATCTAAACACATACTGACACAGAAGATTAACCGCAGAGTGCGCGGAGGGCACAGCGAGTCGTTATTCCCCCTGTGCCCTCTGTTGCTCTCTGGTTCTCCGAACCCAATTATAGAGGATAATAAAAAAAGGTCTCAGATGAACCCTCCTCCGAATAGTCCGGCAAAGAGTATCGCGATGATGTTGACCACCTTGATCAACGGATTCAGCGCGGGTCCTGACGTGTCCTTGAACGGATCGCCGACGGTATCTCCAACGACTGCCGCCTTGTGGGCATCAGAGCCCTTACCGCCGTGTGCACCGTCTTCAATCAATTTCTTTGCGTTGTCCCACGCAGCGCCGCTGTTTGCCATGAATAGCGCCATCAGCAGTCCGACAACGATGATTCCGATCAGAAGTCCGCCGAGCGCAACCGGTCCAAGCACGATACCAACAGCAAGCGGCACACCGATCGCAAGAATGCCCGGAATCACCATCTCTCGTATCGCAGCCTTTGTCACGATATCCACAGCCTTCCCGTACTCCGGTTTTGTGGTTCCTTCCATGATTCCCGGAATCTCTCGGAACTGCCTTCGCACCTCTTCCACGATCTCAAAAGCGGCTTTACTGACCGCATTCATCGTGACCGCACTGAAGAGGAACGGAAGGAGCCCGCCGATGAAGAGCCCGACCAGCACTACCGGGTTGTCAAGACCGAGCGCACCAGCGTCAACAAGATTCACTTGATGCCTGTAATCCGCAAAGAGTGCAAGCGCTCCGAGAGCGGCTGATCCGACCGCATATCCCTTGGTCACCGCTTTCGTGGTGTTTCCGACGGCATCGAGCTGGTCAGTCACATCTCTGGTTTCCGGCGGAAGCGCAGCCATCTCTGCGATGCCGCCCGCGTTATCTGTGATCGGTCCGTACGAATCGAGTGCAACGATGATTCCAGTCGTTGAGAGCATCGCGACCGCCGCAAGAGCGATGCCGTACACACCGATGGCTGCATCGTCCAGTCCACCAACAACAAAGAATGAGACCAGTATACCGGCACAGATCACGATTACCGGCATTACAGTACTTTCAAGACCGATTGCGAGACCCGATATAATGTTTGTTCCTGCACCGGTCTCCGATGCACGAGCAACCGTCTTAACAGGTCTGAATGTGACTGCGGTGTAGTATTCGGTAATGACCACGATCAAAACCATGATCACGATCCCGACGAGTGCCGCATAAAAGAACCTGATATCACCATCCATCAGCATGTCGGTGATGAAATAGAACGCAACAATGCTGAGCACTGCCGCGGCTGCAACACCTTTGTACAGCGCACGCATAATCTTCCCGTCCTTGCCGAGTCTGACACAGAAGACTGCGATGATCGATGCTACGATTGCAGCCGCCCCGAGCATCAGTGGGTACGTGACTGCATTCGGGTACTCGCCTATCACAAGCGCACCAAGAAGCATTGCGGCAAGCGCTGTCACAACATACGTCTCAAAGAGGTCTGCGCCCATTCCCGCACAGTCACCCACGTTATCGCCCACGTTATCAGCGATCACTGCTGCATTTCTCGGATCGTCCTCAGGGATGCCTGCTTCCACTTTGCCGACGAGATCCGCGCCGACATCCGCCGCCTTTGTGTAGATGCCGCCTCCGACCCGTGCAAAGAGGCTGATTAAGCTCGCACCAAACGCGAAGCCAACGATCAAATGAACATTCTCCGGAACCCCCCCGAATAATATGTAGAACCCGCTTGTGCCAAGCAGTGCCAGACCGACCACGGCAAGCCCGGTCACCGCGCCGCCCTTGAATGCAATGGAGAGTGCTTTCTCAACTCCGCCTTTCGCTGCATTCGCGGTTCTGATGTTTGCGCGAACCGAGACGTTCATGCCGACGTATCCTGCCGCGGCAGAGGCTACTGCGCCGGCGAGGAACCCGGCTGCGATCTTTGCCCCGTCAGCAAGCAGAAAAGCGATCGCAGCAGCCAGAATGATCGCAACGATCGCAACCGTTTTGTACTGTCTGTTCAGATATGCCATCGCACCCTCCTGAATCGCGGATGCGATCTCCTGCATCTCTTTTGTGCCGGTTGGCTGCTTCAGGACAGTGCGTGCGAACAGACCTGCAAATATCAGGCTGAGAATGCCTGCAGCAGGTGCAATATATAATATAGTATCCATTTATAGTTCTCCTGTTTGTATTTTATTATTAGATGAATGTTTATCCAATAAGTATCTGTCGGCGCGTTGGGGTCATAAGAACGTTTGGCACCCGTGTTAAAGTCTTCGATAAGTGCGGTTATGTCTTCGTTAGACCGAAAGGATGTGACGAATCAACGAATGCCACGGGTTCACCCAACCCAGGCAGTACCTTTTTATGTTCACAGTGATGTTATGATTAACACACCCAACCACATTGCCGGGGTAGGGTAGTTGGTCATCCTATGGGACTGTGGATCCCACGACCCGGGTTCAAATCTCGGCCCCGGCCTACTTACTCACATACTCACTTCAACCATGACAGAACACGTAAGCCCGACAATCGCCACGGTCTGCTCGCACACAAGCCTCCAGATATTCGATGGCGCGCGCAAAGAGGGGTTCAGGACGCTCGGCATCTGCCTCGGTGAGCCCCCCAAATTTTATGATGCATTCCCTGGAGCAAAACCGGACGAATTCTTTTCAGTTGCATCATATCAGGAGATAATCGAGAAAGCTCCTGAATTAATCGAGAAAGACGTAATCATAATCCCCCACGGATCGTTTGTAGAGTATCTCGGAGCATCGAACTTCGCACGCCTCGATATTCCGAGTTTCGGGAACAAACGAGTGCTCGAATGGGAATCCAACCGGACGATGGAGCGCGAATGGCTGACCAGTGCCGGCGTTCCGGTGCCAGCCGAGTACAACTCGCCCGACGAGATCGATCGCCCCATAATCGCGAAGTATCATGGCGCAAAAGGCGGGCGCGGGTTTTTCATAGCAAAGAACCGGGCAGAATTTGAGGAGCAGATCGATGACACTCAGGAGTACGTAATCCAGGAGTTTGTGCTCGGATCAAGGTACTACCTGCATTTCTTTTACTCACCTCTCAGAGATGGCGGATACCGTGTAGGGGATGGCACGCTCGAACTACACGGAATCGACAGAAGGGTCGAGGCAAACATCGACGAACTCTACAAGATCGGAGCCTCTTCCGGAATCGACCCGAGTTTCGTTGTCACAGGCAACCTGCCGCTAGTTCTGCGCGAGTCACTCCTTCCGAAGGTCTTTGAGCTCGGAGAACGGGTTGTTGCGCGGTCAATCGAACTCTTCGGCGGAATGACTGGTCCGTTCTGCCTCGAGACGATCTGTACCGACACCCTTGAGTTCAAGGTCTTCGAGGTCTCTGCGCGGATTGTCGCTGGCACGAATCTATTCATATCCGGCTCCCCCTACTCGGACTTAATCGAACCCGGACTCTCCACAGGAAAAAGGATCGCGCAGGAGATCAAGCTCGCAATCGAGATGGGGCGGCTCGGTGACGTGGTGTCGTAGTCTCGGTGTTCCGGTTGAGCGATGTAATCGAATCCCGGCGCTCTGGCACGATTGCAAGCATCACCAACTGCTCTCGCCCTCCACAACAAAACTCATCCCAAAGATCGTCCCCACCCCATCACTCGTAATTGACATGTCACCCCGCAGCTGCTCCTCCACAAGAATCTTCACGAGACGCAGACCAATCGTTCCGGTGGAATCGATGTTGAAGTCACCTGGCAGTCCAACACCATCATCGCTGATTCTCAAATTGATCCTGCCATCCTCTGATGCATCGAGAGCGACCTCGATTGTCCCCTCGCTTATATCATCGAAAGCATGCTTCAGAATGTTTGTGAGCAGTTCGTTTATCACCAGTCCGATTGGTACCGCAAGCGAAATTGGAAACGGGCGGTCCGCCACCCGGATACCTAATATGATCTTTGTATCCTGAACCGGATGCGTCTGTAGCAGTTGGCTCAACAACCCACCTACAAACTTTTTTATGTTGATATTTGAGAGGTTGCTGCTTTCGTACAACTGGCTATGGATGAGGGACATTGCATTTATTCTGTTCCTGGCTTCGGAGAGCATCTCAATTGTGTCTTTATCTTTGACAGTCCGTGCCTGCATACTCAAAAGGCTTGAAACAACCTGAAGATTGTTCTTTACGCGATGGTGAATCTCTCGCAGGAGCGTCTCTTTTTCCATCAGTGACCGTTCGATCTCTTCTTCCGTTTTCCTGCGTGCTTCTTCCATCTCTTTCTCTTTTGTCACAACCCTTGCACAGCCCACCGTACCTAACATGGTATATTCTTCATCCCAGAAAGGCGCCTTATAAACATCGAGGTAGATGAATTCTCCTCTGACATTGCCGGACTCCTCAAATCTCTGCGGTTTTTTTGTTTCCATAACCGTTGAATCAGAATCAAGACAAGTCTCCCCGAATGTGTGATAGCCGGGGTTTTCAGGATGGGTTTCACGCTCCCTCCTGGCAAAGTATATATCATCTTTCCCAATCGGCTCATCAGTGTCCCTGGCATTCAGCAGTATGTCACAGCAAGCCGTATTTACAAAGATGAAATTGCTCTTTAGATCCTTAGTCCATATAAGGTCTGGCAGATTGTCACACATCAACCGGACCATTGAATACAGGTGTTTGTACCGGCTCTCACTATCCTTAATCGATTCTTCCGCAGCTTTTCGCTCTGTGATATCAATTGTCTGAAATACTGCTCCTTTAAACTCCCCTTTCGCATCTATAAGTGGCTCCCATGAGCTTGATGCATACCAGACATCTCCGTTCTTCTTAACAGCCATGTACTCGAAATCCTTGCATCCCACGCCCTTGTGGAATGTGCGCTCAAAGATCCCTTTCGCCCGCTCCGCATCATCTTCATGCACCCACTGCATTATCCCGCCGGTAAGCTCATCCGGATCGTGTCCTGTAAACTCCTCGCAGTTTGGGCTGATATATGTGTTACTGCCCTCCGCATCGCTGATCATGAGTATGCTGGGTGCGGTCTCCACAATCGTCTTGAACCGTTCTCCAGCCATCCGCAGCATCTCTTCCGATGCTTTCTGCTCGGTGATGTCTGAGTAATGTTCAATACGACCGCCTTTATACAGTCCGGATCGGATCGGTTGGCTCCAATGTTCAAGCCAGTATTCTTTCCGTCCTTCGCCAGGAAGTACGTGGCATTCAAAATTTCCTATATGGATATTATTATTATACATTGCAAATACTTTCTGTTTAAAAGTTATAGGATCTTCAAAAATGTCTTTGATCCCATTGCGAATGAGTTGTCGTTTATCTTTTCCGATCACATCTTCTCTTTTCAAATTGAAATATTTCTCTGTTGAATGGTTTATCCAGACAACCTTAAATTCATTGTCAAGAATAAAAATTCCCACATCAGAAGTATCAAGCACATCATCTATCAATGAGCGATATTTTCCTTCACTCTCCAGAAGAGCGTCCTCAGCGATTTTACGTGCCTCCGTAATCTCACTGTGATGAAGAGCGATCCCTATGTCAGAAGCAACCTCTGCAAGAAGTCCTTTCTCCTCATCATCAACTGCGACATCGGGTGCGAATGAGACGGCAAGCAGTCCGAAGAACCTGTCCGCGTGCTCGACACGGATGATCGCAGCCGCCCTTCCGAGACATGCGTCTCTGAAGACGCAGTCCCCACATAGGTCGGTCCGGTCTATGACCGTGACCTGCTCCTTTTGGGAGAGCGCATCCTTGATACATGGGGGATGATCGCCACCGGCAACACGATCGCTGAAATGTGTGATATCTTCTCGGAAACCCGAACCCACAACCATGTCAAAGGTCTCGCACTCCCGGAGGAATCCAAGCCATACCGCATCATAGCCCCGTGCATCCACAAGGGCATCACAGGATTTCCGGAGGAGACTGTCCCGCTCCGTCTCTGTCACAATTAACTGGTTGACATTTCTGATCGCCTTAAGGACGCTGTTTAAGTGCTCTATATGCTCTTCAGCGGATTTGCGTTCGATTGCGTAGCGCAGTGTGCGTGCCAGCAGATCACCATCCACCCTGCCCTTGACCAGATAGTCCTGTGCACCCATGCGCATGCCTTCGAGGGCAAGCTCTGTATCATCAAGACCAGTGAGCATCACGATCGGCACTTCCGGTGCCTGATCATTCACCTTCTCAAATGTATCAAGCCCGGAACTGTCCGGAAGTCCGAGATCAAGCAGAACCGCATCAATTTTTCCTTCGGAAAGATGTTTTAGCCCATCCGAGAGCCGGTTGGCATTCTCCACATCAAACAGAGTGCCACTCACAAGAGAGAGCATCACTTCTATCAGGCGGGCGTCTCCCGGGTTGTCCTCAATTAACAGAACCTTAATTGGTATATCTGCCATCCTCTTCGCCCCGCGGCAGTTTCACGATCGTGAGCCAGAAATCCTCGATAGACCTAACCACCTGTATGAACTGGTCCAGATCGACCGGTTTTGTGATGTAGCAGTTTGCATGCAGGTTGTATGCTTTGTGGATGTCCTGCTCTGCCTTTGATGTGGTCAAGACCACCACCGGGATGTGTTTCAGGTCGAAATCGGCTTTGATCTCTGCGAGCACCTCACGACCGTCTTTCTTCGGCAGATTCAAGTCGAGCAAGATTATGTCCGGCACTGGGGAATCGGCGTACGCCCCCTCCCTTCGCAGGAATGTTACCGCATCCACACCGTCCTTTGCCACATACAAATTGTTGTTCATCTTGCCGTCCCTGAGGACTTCCTGTGTCAGGCGCACATCGCCGGGGTTGTCCTCAACCAGCAGAATCTCAACAGGTTTTCCCACGCCTCCAGTATCCCTTGTCATCATCTCACCTCACATCGTTTCAGTATCGAATCTTCCATCTCCAGTGTGTGTAGCGCGAAGCCCACATTATCAGAAACATCCATCAGAAGCTCGATCTCCTCGTATTCGGTTGCAAGATCGGTTGCAAGCGATACGATGAAGAGTCCGAAGAGCCGCTCCTCGTGCCCAACAGGTATGATCACAGTCTCGCTCTCGGGATATGCATCGCCAAAGAAGCAACCCTCGCACGATATGGACTTATCCACGACCATAAACCGATCCCCACATTCGAGCGCATTGCTCACGCATTGGGGAATATCCCCGCGCATCAGACGGTCGCAGAGACCGGGGACGTTCTCCTCAGAACCAAAACCCACGCCAGAGCCAACGACTGTGGCAAAGGTTCCGCCATTCTGCAGGAGCCCGAGCCATACCGCATCGTAGCCGCGTATGTCCTCCAGAATATCGCATGCTTTCCGAAGGAGGCAGCCCCTGTCCTTCTCTACAACGGTCAGCAGGGTTATACTTCTGAATGCCCGAAATATGCTGTTCAGGTGCTTGACGCGCTTTTCGGCAGTCTTGCGTGCGATTGCGTAATACATGGAACGTGTCAGCAGGTTACCATCCACCTGACCCTTGACGAGGTAGTCCTGTGCACCCTCCCGCACTGCCCTTATTGCAACCATCGCATCATCAAGACCGGTCAGGATGATTACAGGTATCTGCGACGACTGTGCCTGCACCCTGCTGAATGTATCCATACCCTGGCTGTCAGGTAGTTCGAGATCCAGCAGGAGTACATCGATCTCGTTTGCAGAGATACGCTCTAACCCTGCCGAGAGTCGGTCGACGCAGACCGGATCAAACGGAGCACCATTTACCTCTGAGAGCATCTCTTGAATCAGGCGGCGATCGCCAGAATTGTCCTCGATTAACAGGACATTGATTGATTTGTCAGTCATTTCCCCCTCGCATAAGCCCAATCAAAACGTCCTGTCCTTTTTCGTGAGCAGGACATCTCATCAGGATGTGCTTATCATTATACCCCATGCCCATGTAGCAATCATTATCATGCGCTTTAGAGTCTTAAAAGCTTTCCTGTGATGTGGTGTGTTCTACAACCGCCCTCGACGCCAGCACAAAAACTGCCCCTTCAAGCACATTATCCTCGACATACACAGATCCCCCATAGTTCCCCATGACTTTCTTTACGATGTACAATCCCAGACCGGTATTTCCAGTCTCGCCATGTACAAAATTCTCTGATTCTGATGGATTCTGTGGTTTTCAAACGATGCTGAAGGGTGTGGATTTTCAATCTCTGCGCCTTTGCGCCTTTGCGTTATCATTTTATAGTTTAACGCAAAGGCGCGGAGACGCAAAGGTAT
>JAYEFS010000171.1:0-3640 GCA_034658695.1 Methanobacteriota archaeon
AGCGCGGCGGAGTTTGCGGAATCTCTCGGTTCTGACTGACGAGATCTCCACTCAAGAACTTATGCGGCTCGTCATGGAATCCGGGAGTTTCGACTGGCTGGATGCCAGTTGCGAGGATGTTTATTCCGGTGAGGATGGTGAGGCAGTAAAATGGCTCAGCGAATCGTAAGGCGAGGTAGTATAGTTCTCGTTCGCTACCCGTTTACTGACCTTATCAACACAAAAGTCCGTCCAGCGGTGGTGCTTACGCCTGACCACCTGATGCGCAGACTGGATGACGTTCTCTGTCTTTTCGTCTCATCATCGATTCCCGCAGAATTACTCCCGACTGATTTCATCCTTGAACCGGGGCATTCTTCCTTTCCGGGGCGGGTTTGAAATATCGCTCGGTATTCCGGACGCACAAGTTGGCGTTACTCGATAAGTCGCTTGTATTGCGCGTTTTAGGGGAACTGGACAGGGATCTGATGAATGAAATAGAAGAGCGATTGCGGATTGCATGGGGGCTTTGAGCTATCATGAGAGAGCCAGTCAGGAGGTAATTCATGGAAACAAAAACATCAGAACGACACATCGTATCCGACCCCGCCATCTGCCATGGCGAACCAACATTCCGCGGCACACGCATCCTGGTCGCGGACGTGCTGGAACAGGTTGAGAGCGGCATGGCTTATGGGGCGATCAGCGAAGAGTGGCGTTACGAGATTGACAGAGATGCGATTGCCAAAAGCATGTTCGCATGGCACGTGAGGCGCCCGCCGCTTATGCGCCAAAGCTGGTTTCGGAGCCGGTAATCGCATGAACGTTCCGGGCGAGTTCATCCCTGACAGCCAGCAGCAACTCTTGCGTAAGCTTGGCTGGATCCGGGTTCGCCAGATCGGCAACGAAATCAGTAGACAAGAGATATTGGACGAAGAGATCATCCGGAAAGCCCCTGCCAAAAAAGCTTAAACACACCAAAACATTGTCGAACATCAATCCACATAAGGAGAAAACAAAATGCAAGCCACAATCGCAGATATGGGATTAACGCCCAACCCCTTCCAAGAAACAATCACAAGGAGGATAAGTGAATGAAAAGATATCGAATCTCGGTAGTGATCGAGAAAGACGCAGATGGATATTTCGCCTTCTGTCCTGAGCTTCAGGGATGTTATACACAGGGCGATAGCTATGAAGAGGTTTTAGAGAACGTCAGAGATGCTGTTCGCCGTCATATTGAAGACCGAGTGGCAGATATGGAAGATATTCCCCATATAGGGGCTATAAGCCTGACTTCTCTGGAAATGGCCGTATGAATGAAAAACTCCCCCGGATCACTGCTGGCAAAGTGACCCGAGTTCTGGAGAAGGTGGGTTTTGTTCTTGTCCGGCAGAGCGGGAGTCACAAAATTTACAAAAACAGTGAAGGAAGGAGTACCCTACCACTCAAAAAAGGTTCTTCACCCCAAGGTCTTGAGGAGTATTCTTAGAGGTGCGGATTTGACGGTCGAACAGTTTAAAGAATTGACGGGGTGGATATATGGAAGATCTAAACCTTGCGCCTAACGGATTTGCACAGTCTTTTGCGCTTTCTCCGCCCGAAGAATCCGACCTAAACGAAATTGAATGGCTTCGGGCAGCAGCCACTAATCCTGCCTTCGATTTCCTGAAGAATCCTCAGGAGGATATTTATACGCTTGCCGATGGGGATCGTTTTGTGGATCGATCGATAAAACCGCAACACACGAGATCAGGTGAAAGCCAATGGAAACCATAACAACAGAAGCAAAACTAACGCCCAAACTGCTTGAGGAACTGGAGAACATCATCCAGGAGGGGTGGTACACCGACAGGAGCGAGGCGATCAGGGATGCCGTGCGAAAGCTCATAATGGAAAGAAGACTCTTCACAAAGAGGAGCGGAACATCATAAAGGATGCCCTATGGGGACTTTCTGGTTAAACCAGTCTTAAACTCCGGTCCGATCATACATCTCTCAGAGGTCAACTGTTTTGATGCATTACAGATAGCAGACGTGATAATCCCATCTGCTGTGTACTACGAGGTGACCCGCTATGATAAACCCGGGTCAAAGGAACTGCAAAACTCACATATACCAGTTATCTGGCTTAACGAAGAAGAAAAGGTCTTTGCCATGCGATTGTGCAGTGCGTATGGGATTGATGCAGGGGAAGCTGAAGCAATTGCGCTTTGTCTTTCCAGAAAGTATCAGCCATTCTTCACTGATGACTCTGATGCAAGAGACGTTTCCGAACTCTTGTGTTATCGAAGTTCATGGTACGGCAGGCATAGTTGCAAGAGCACACAGTTTGGGATTGTTGAGTTACGGGGAAACGAAACAGGTCATGCATGATCTACACGAAAGAAGTAGTCTGTACATGACAGAGGGGGTTTATCGGATTGTGATGGACATGATTGAAAAAGGGTGAGACTGCGTGCGCGATAGCAGGTGTCAGCTACACCACAGTCTACGGAACAAGATTGCTCAAGCGGGTGATCCGGAAGGAGGTTGTGACTGCGCTTGGGCGGATGATTGTGGCGGGAGAGGTCGCAGAATCGAACCACTATATCAGGTGAACAATAATGGAAACCGTAACGATGGAAGCAAGATTAACGCTCAAACTGCTCGAGGAGTTAGAAAGTCTAATCAAAGAAGAGTGGCGTGCTAATAAGAGCGAGCCAATCAAGAGGTAATTCATGGGTACGTGTTTAGCTAACTATAAGATTGCAGCTAAATACATACGGAACCACGAGATTACACAGATTTTCACAAGATTTCTGTGTTAATCTCGTGAAATCTTGTGTAATCTCGTGGTTTTTTGCCTTGGCTAAACACATACATTCATGGAAACAAAAACATCAGAACGACACATCGTAGCCGACCCCGCCATCCGCCATGGCGAACCGACCTTTCGCGCAACATACGCACCATGGTCGCGGACGTGCTGGAACAGGTAGCCCGCGGCATAGCTTATGGGGCGATCAGCGAAGAGTGGCGTTACGAGATCGACAAGCGATGCGATTGCCAAAAGCCAGTTCGCAATCGCACGTGAGGCGCCCGCCGCTTATGCGCCAGAGCTGGTTTCGGAGCCGGTAATCGCATGAACGTTCCGGGCGAGTTCATCCCTGACAGCCAGCAGCAACTCTTGCGTAAGCCTGGCTGGATCTGGGGTTCGCCAGATCGGCAACGAAATCAGCAGACAGGAAATATCGGACGAAGAGATCATACCACTCCTGCACAATATAGGATCGGCAACCTATCTTCAGTCACCCATTAATTACAGGAAAGTGGACATAAGTGAACATAACAGATCAGGCAAGGAATCTGGCAGGAAAAATCCTGGATCCATTCTGCCAGATACTGGCGTACACGAAAGTGAGCCCGGATACCCTGTCAATTATCGGCTTTCTCTTTGCAATCGCTGCATGTATAGCAATCGCTCTCGGGCACATCGTTTGTGGCGGGTGTCTGGTTATCATGTCCGGGGCTTTCGATTCGTTCGACGGAGCGTTTGCCAGAAAGTTCGGACTGGAAACCAGATTCGGTGCTTATTTTGATTCGTTCATCGATCGATATTCAGAGGCAGCGATTCTCTTTGGCATCCTGTATTATGCGACCATCGAAGATCAGCAGATCCT